>JAQWRY010000035.1 GCA_029243485.1 Candidatus Binatia bacterium
TGGGCTATTGGCGGCAAAACACCAAAGCTCCCGCCAATAGGTAGCTAGCGCGGATAGCCGACATGAAGCCCCTTTTTGGCTCCCATCCGACCTAACGGCGCCTTACCGGACGTATGCGTGCGCCTCTTTCTGCCTCATGGACGGCGAGTCGCGCGGTCAGCCGAAGCGGTAGCTGAGCTCACCCCCGAACGATCGCGGCGGTTGGAACCAGCGCGTCATGAACCCGTAGATCGCCGTCACCGAGAACACGTCGGACAGGTAGGCCTCGTCGAGGAGGTTCCGGCCGAAGAGGGCTACCTGGGCACGGTTGTCGAGGAAGTCGTAGGAGAGCCTGGCGTTCAGGAGGTGATAGCCGCGTTGGATTCCGGGCAGGAGTTCGGGTCCGAGGGTGTGTTGTTTGCTCCGAAAAGCCCACTCGACCCGCGGTGTGATGAAGCCATCGAGCCAAGCCGCACTCTTGCCCCCCGGTGAGAGCGGAAAGGACTGTTGTACCGCGAGGAAGGTCTGCCAATGCGGTGTCTGGTTGAAGGTCTGGCCGCTGCGGTCGATGACCGTTCCGTCCAGGTTCGATAGCGCGTTCGGAAAGCTGCCGTATCGTGCGTCGAGGTAGCCGAGCGAGCCCATCACGAACATGCCGGAAAGGGGGTTCGCTTGCAGCTCGACCTCGACGCCCTGCACGGTTGCCTTCGCCGCGTTCAGGGTGAGCCGCTGCGTGACCGGGTCGCCCTGGTCGTTGGTGAGTACGCGCTGCGAGGTCTGCTGGATGTCGTCGTAGTTCGCGCGGAAGAGGGCGACGTTCATCGTGAGGCGCCGATCCAACGCGATCGTCTTCACGCCAAACTCGAAGTTGTCGAGCGTCTCCGGACCGAAAGGCTCAGGTGTCGTAGACTCCATGGTGCCCTGGACGGTTGCGTTGAAGCCGCCGCCTTTGAAGCCCTGCGAGTAGGTGAAGTAGGTCATGAGGTGGTCGAGCGGGGCTTCGTCGATCCAGCTGTCGGGGGCGAGGAGTGCGACACTGGCCACCGGCGTCCAGGCCGTGAACGTCTTTTGACCCGTTCCGCCGCTGGCTGGCGCGTCGGGGTCGAGAGCCGACGAGTTGACCTGATCGACACTCTTCGAGTCGGACGTGTAACGGAGGCCCGCGGTGAGGCTCAGCCAGTCGGTGACATCGGCCGTTCCTTGCGCGTAGAGCGCCCAGGTGAAGTTGTCGGTCTTGATGTTGGAGTACGCGGCCGACGGAATCGTGGGGACGTACGCCGTCGTGCCGCTTCCCGACTTCTCCCAGAAGGTGAAGAGCCCCGTGACGAAGTTGATTCGTCCATCCCACGCGGCCGCGTTCACCTGCACTTCTTGCTGGATCTCCTGCGCCGTTCCCGGCTCTCCGTTGATCAGGTCATCGTTCACCGGGTCCCCGCCGCCGGTCTGCTGAAGGTTGATGACGCTGAGCCGGGTGGCGTCGATGTCCGTGCGAAACCGCTGGCTGGCGCCGCGCCACGAGGTCAGCGACTTGAAGGACACGTCCTCCAGCACCGAGAGATCGCCCAGCTCGTAGCGAGCGATGCCCCACGCCCCCCAGTTCTCCGTGTTGATGAGCTGGTCGAGCTGGGCGGTCGTCTCGAAGGGCTTCGTCTCCTCGCACGCCTGCTGGAAGCCGGGAACCAGACCCGTCAGCGGCCCCTGCTGCACGAAGACGCACTGGCCTCCGATGTTGGCATTCGAGAGCGTTGCGTAGCTCCCGAACACGTCGATGGTCAGCGAATCCGTGGGGAGGAAACGGATCGATCCAAGGAACGACTGCGAATTGATGTTCGACAGGTAGTCGTCGCGGAACGAGTTGTAGACGTAGCCGTCGGAGTTTCCAGACCCGAAGGCGACCCGCATCGCGAGCTTGTCTTCGAGCCAGCCGCTCCCGATCGGCATGTTCAGCATCATCCGCGTCGTGAGGCTGCCGAAGCTCGAGGGCTGTAGAAAGACGGATGCCTCGGGTTCCATCTGAGGCTTCACGCTGGTCAAGCTCACCGCTCCGCCCACGGTGTTCTTCCCAAATAGCGTACCCTGTGGGCCGCGGAGCACTTCGATCTGCTGTACGTCGACGATCTCGAACACGGCGGTGGTACTGCGTGGAATGTAGATGCCGTCCAGGTACACCCCGACGCCCGGATCGAAGGCGCCACCGGCCGCCGACGAGCCGATACCGCGGATCCGGATCTGCGGGTTCGTGACGCTCGTGCGGAACGTCGTGTTCGGCACCAGGTTCTGGATCTGATTGATCCGGACGACACCCGACTCGCGAAGCGTCGTCGGCGAAAGCGCGGTCACCGACAGCGGCGTGTCCTCGAGCAGCTCAGCCCGTTTTCGCGCGCGGACGACGATCTCTTCGACGCGGTGGCCGGCGCGTCTGGAGAGGCCCGGCGCCTCCCCGGTCGCCTCGATCGCCTCTGCCTCCGCGTCCAGCGCGTCCGCTTCGTCCGTGAAGCTCGAGTCGGGATCGCCCGCGTCCAGCTCTTGTTGGTAGGTGGACGGCGCTTCGATTCGATCGGTCTGAGCCGCAACGCAGGTCGGCAGGAAGACCGAGAGAATGGCGAGAAGTCCGGCGGTCGTTCGTTCGAGGTCGGTCACGCTCTAGTCTCCTTCTCGTCTCCGGGGTTCCGGTCGCTCTTTCCGCGGGAGCGCGGGTCTTCAGCGCACCGGCCGCTTGGCCCAGCGCAGGCTGTTCGCAAGCCCCAGGATCGTGAGCAGGAGCGCCAGGAGCAGGCGGGGGTCTCCCGCCTGCATCCAGGGGTCCGCGGGAAACGCGATGGTCTTGTTCATCGCGGCGATCTTGAACTCGTGCGGGCCGAGGAATGCCGGATTGCCGGCGATCTCGAGCATGTCGCGGCGGCTGCGGTAGCGCATCAGGCCGGCCATGGTCCATCGCTCCGCCCCCTCGATGCCCCAGATGTCGAGGGCGGGCGCAGTCGCCTGGCCGAACAGGACCGGGTGCGACGCGCGTTTGAAGAGTTCCGGGTACATGTGCTCCATGTAGCGGTCCATCAGATCCTGGGCGGTGGCGTCCTCGGGCACACCGTCCATCCGTGGCGGCGGGTCGTTCATCTCGATGAGGTTGATCATGACGAAGTCGTCGCCCGTGTCGGATTCGAGGAAGGCACGCATCTTCGCGATATCCTGCGGCGCGGCGTCGCTGGCCTCGACTTGCTGCATGACGGTGGCAACTTCCTCGGCCGTCAGGGGGCCTTTGAAGGACGTGTACCAGCCGAAGAACGCCAGCCAGGCGATCAACAGTGACAGCCAGGCGGTGCGAGGTCGGATCATTCGTTCTCTCCCTTCATCTTGCGCGCGACGCGTTCGGCTACCATCACGCAACCGAGGTACGTATTCCCGCAAGGGATCGTCGGCATCACCGATGCATCGGCGACGCGCAGGTTCGGGATGCCATGCACCCGGCAGTCGGCATCGAGTACCGGACCCATCGGACACGTGCCGACCATATGGCCGTAGCTCAGCGTGTTGCGTTCGAGCGCGGTGGCGACCGCATCCGTCGCCGCGAGATCGTGCGGGAAGACCGGCTTCAGCTTCAGCGCTCGAAACGCAGCGGAGCGTTCCCAGGCCGCGAGCTGGTCGAAGGCCTGACGCAGCCGCTGGGGGGCGTCTTCAGGGAGCGGCGGTGCCACGACAGTGGGGCCGGTTTCTTGTGTGCTGCCGAGCCTGACGCTGCCGCGACCGCTCGAGCGCAGCAGAAAGACGGCGAGCATGAACATGGTGGCGCCGGCGGTTGGCGTGGCCAGAAACTTCATCGCAGCCAACACGGTCTTCAATCCAGGGTTGGAATTCGCATTCTCTGACTGGCTGAGAAACCTCACCTTCTCCCTGAAGGTGAGAGGATTCTTCTTGGGGTCATGTAGCGAGACGGGCATCAAGTGATAGTCGACGTCCTTCCCGTTCGATGCGCCGACGAGGACAACCTGTGCGGGCCCGGCGATGCCGCCCCGTGGCCCCTCGTGGCGGTAGAGAATGCCGGCACCGAGGTGGTCGCTCATGGTTGACCCCACGGGAAGATCGGCATGGACCTTGATGCCGTGTTCCGCGAGGTGTGGCTTCGGCCCGACTCCGGACCGAAGCAGCATCGTCGGCGACCAGATCGCACCGGCCGCGACCACCACTTCCTCCGCTTCGATCTCCTCACCGCCGACCAGCACTACGCCCTTCGCGCGTCCATCATCGATCTCGATCGTCGCGACCTCCGCGTTCGTGCGGATCTCGAGATTGTCGCGCGCGCGCACGTCGGAGCGGAGGTAGGCGAGACTCGTCGAGACTCGCTGCACCTGGTCGTCGATCGTCACAGGGAAGATCCCGATGCCCGGAAGCTGGCTCGGATCGTTGATGTCGGCCGCGGCCGACTCGCCGGTCTCGATCATCCCATCGTAAAACGCGGCCTGGCCGCGGCTGATCTCGTGCCGGCGCCATCTGCGTACGGGAAGCGGGCCGTCGCTTCCGTGGATCGGCGAGGTGCCGAAGTCCACGTCCCGCTCGGCTGCCATGAACGTATTCTTGACGTCGTCCCAGCCCCAACCTTCGAGGCCGGCGTCGGCCCAGGCGTCGTAGTCGGCCGGCTGCCCGCGCAGCGTCGCCAACCCGTTGACCGCGGAGGTCCCGCCCAGGAGCCGTCCCTGTATCATCGAGATCGCGCCGGTCTGCGTGGCCATCGAAGTAGGTACGACGTGCTTTCCCACGCCCGTCCAGACGTCGGCGGCACGAATCGGCTCGAGAACGGAGTCGTCGTACGCGTCGTGATCGGGCCCGGCCTCCAGCAACGTCACCGAAATGTCGGGATCCTCGCTCAGCCGCGCCGCGAGAACGGAGCCCGAGGTGCCCCCTCCAACGACGATCACGCGCTGCCTCCGCCCTCCCATCACCCGCTCCTAAGGCAGGACACATCACCAGTCGAAGTGCCTGTCGCTTGACAATAAATTTGCCACATCGGTAGCATGTTGAAACAATGTTGCAAAAGTTTTCAACCACCGCGTCCGCGGCGGGTCAGATGAACCTGTTCAAGCTCTGTGTCGTGCTCGCTCTTTCGATCGGTGTCTTCGGTTGCGGTGACGGCAGCACCCCGCCGGACGAGCCTGCGCCGGTTCCTGGAGACCGACGACGGCCAGGAATTCGTCATGCTCAATCTGAACGTTTACCGCAACGCGCCCGAGTACGTGGATGGTGTGGATGGCAGCGAAGCGATCGCGAGTGCAGCAGAAGCCGAGGACGAGTACCAGAGACGGATCGCGCCCCTTTTGCTCTCGCGGGCCTGCCGCCCGCTGGTGATGGTCGAGCCCGTGCTTTTCCTCGGTGGCACCGGCGATTTCGAGCGGCAGGACTGGAACCTGGCCTCCATGGTGCGCTACCGCAGCCGGCGGGACTTCGTGGAGTTCATCTTGACCCCGGAGTTCTCGCAAGACGTCGATCACAAATGGGCTGCGCTCAGCCGCAGCACCGCCATGGCGACGGTTCCGGTCATTTCGTTCGCGACGGTACGGCTCGCGCCGTTGCTGACCCTCATCATCATCGGGCTGCTCCTCGATCGACTGAGCGCCCCAACCGTTCGCAGGAAACGGAAGGGACCCGAGAAGTGATCACGCCATACGTTGATCGACGGCGACCTCAACATCGCCGACTCCGACTGAGAGGCTGTTCATGTTGAAGAGAATCCTGCTGGGCTTCCTGGCCCTCGTCGTCCTGGTGGTCGCGGTCGTGGGATGGACGGTGGTGCGGCCAGTCTATCAGCTGGCGCAACAGATCACGCCGAGCACCGCCCCCGAAGACCTGGCCAAGCAGGACGACAGCCGAGTCCAGGTTCCGGAGTCGCTCGACCTGGAGCCGCGGCCCTACGACGTGATGAAGAACGCCTACTGGGGTGAGCTCCACGTACACACGACCGAGAGCATGGACGCGGTCCTGTTCGGCACGACGGCGACACCCGAGGATGCCTACCGCTTTGCTCGGGGCGAGCCGCTTCGAAGCCCGGGCGGCGAGCTCATGCAGCTCTCGCGGCCGCTCGACTTCGTGGCGATCACCGACCACGCGGAGGGCTTCGGCTTGCGCACCCGGTGCGGAGAGCCCGATCTGACCTTCTTCGAGCAGTTGAACTGCTGGGTCATGGAGACCCCGGGCTTTATGACGGCGATCTTCCTGGCGAGTCGCCAGACCCGGATGGCGATCGAGCCCGATGCGACGCAGCCCGCCGGGGTCTATCGCAACCGCCCCCGGACCGGTCGGCTGCTGGGGAACGTTCCGATCTGCAGTGGCGGCGAAGGGGGCCTGGAGCGCTGCGCGCGTGACGCCGGCTCGGATTGGGCGCGCTACATCGAGCTTGCCGACCGACACGACGATCCTGGCGTTTTCACCGCCTTCGCCGCCTACGAGTATTCGCCGGTGCTGGAGGGCGCGGGGAAGCACCACCGCAACGTCATCTTCAACGGTGATGATCTTCCGGACCACGCGATCTCGGCGCAGGACGTCGGCAATGCCATCGAGCTGTGGCGCGGGCTGGAGGAAGCGTGCACGGGCGACTGCGACTTCCTGACCATACCCCACAACATGAACAAGGGCTGGGGGCTGTTCTACAGCCGGCACACCTGGGATGGCGGTACCTACGACGAAGAGGACTGGCGCTTGCGGAAGCGTCGCGAGCCCCTCGCGGAGATGTACCAGGTGAAGGGCGCATCGGAGTGCGCGCTGGGCGTGGGATCCACCGACGAGGAGTGCGCCTTCGAACAGGTCCTGGAGCCGTGCGAGCCGGGGCAGGAGAACGGGTGCGCCCTACAGACGTCGTTCGCGCGACAGGGACTCAAGGTCGGCATGCAGCTCGACCGCGAGCTCGGATTCAATCCACTTGCCTTCGGCTTCGTCGCGGCCACGGATGGGCACAACGCGGCCCCCGGTGACGCCGAGGAGTGGGACTTCGTCGGAAAGGTCGGGGCGGCCAGCTCGCCGGCGGTCCGGCGGCTTCGCACGAGGGAGGGGGCGGCGCCGCACAATCAGATTCTGATGGACCACGGCTCGGGCGGTCTCGCCGCCGTCTGGGCCGAGGAGAACACACGGGACTCGCTCTTCGAAGGGATGAAGCGCCGAGAAGCTTATGCGACCTCGGGGCCGCGCATCGTGCTGCGCTTCTTCGGGGGCTGGGGCTTCGACGGTGCGATCGTCGACGATACCGATCCTGTGGCGGTCGCCACGGAAGGCGGCGTTCCGATGGGAGGCGTATTGCGGCCTGAGGGAGAGCAAGCCGAGAGTCCTGCCTTCTTCGTCTGGGCCGCCGCCGACTGGATGAGCGCTCCGCTCCAACGGATCCAGATCGTGAAGGGTTGGATCGATGCCGACGGAGAGACGCACGAGTCGGTGCGGGACGTCGTCTGCGCAGACGGCCTCCAGGTCGATCCGGCGACCAATCGCTGTCCGGACAACGGCGCGTCCGTCGACACGAGCACCTGCCAGACGCTCGGCGACAGCGGGGCAGGGCAGTTGATGGCGGCCTGGGAGGACGAGGACTTCGATCCGAGTCAGGATGCGTTCTACTACGTGCGGGCGATTCAGAACCCGACGTGCCGCTGGTCCACGTACGACGCCATCCGCTTGGGTCAGGAGCCAGATCCGCGCGTGCCCGCGACGATCCGCGAGCGGGCCTGGTCGTCACCGATCTGGATCGACCCTCCGGGCTGAGCCGCGCGGTGGCCCCGAAAAGTAGAATCGGGCCGAGACCGAACGTCGACCCATCGACGCGGTCCTCGACCGCGCGCGTCGCACTTCCGCCCGCTCGTTCGAGATCCGCTTGGTCCCGTGCCGGGTTGCATGTCATTACGATCGTGATGACGTCGTTCCGAGCCGTTTGCTCCGCCGCCGCATTGGCCGCCCTGGTCGTCGCTTGCGGCGATGCCGATCCGCCGCCGATCCGCGGCTTCCCGGCCGCACTCCCCGAAGCCCTCTCCGGGCTCGATGCCACCTTCCACGAAGCGATCCCCTACGGTCCGTTCGGCGAGGAGAACCTCTTCGACATCCTCTTGCCAAACGACCGCGGTGAGGCCCCGATTGTGATCTACTTTCACGGCGGCGGATTCCGCGCTGGGTCGCGGGGGGCGGCCTGGGGTCGGGGTAGGGCAGGCGGCGTCGAGCGGTTGATCGACGCGGGTGTCGCGGTCGCGAGCGCGGACTATCGACTCATCCGCAACCCGGAGGAGATCGGGGTGATCAAGTCGCTTCGCGACAGCGCCCGCTGTCTTCAGTTCATTCGTCTCCATGCGGAAGAGCTGGGAGTCGACCCTGAGCGCATCGTCCTCATGGGGGCCTCGGCCGGCGCGGGCACGAGCCTTTGGATCGGGTCGAACGACGATCTCGCGCAGCCGGACAGCGACGACCTGGTCCTTCGGCAATCGACGCGAGTGCGGGGAGTGGTCCTCCTGGAGACGCAAGCTACGTACGACATCGCCCGTTGGAGCAGCGACGTGTTCCCCGATTTCGGCATTGGCGTTCTCGAGGGCGCCGCGCTGCTCGGGCTAGAAGGCCAGCTTCTCGCCTTCTATGGCATCTCCGAACTCGATCAGTTCGAGTCGCCGGAGATCCTCGAGTACCGCCGAAGCGTCGACATGATCGACCTGCTGACGGCAGACGATCCGCCCATCTTCGTCAGGAACCAGAACCAACCCGACGAGCCTCCGCTGCGCGTGAATGTTCTGTTCCACCACGCGAACCACGCTTTGGTGGTGGCGAACCGCGCGCAAGAGGTCGGGGTCGAGCACGTGCTGTACGCGCCGGTCCTGGGAATCGAGGACCCGAGCGGGGAGGACGAAGTCGACTTCGCGCTGCGGATGCTCGCCGAGTGAGTTTGATCGGCGTTTTGCCGGAGTCCGAAGTGTGCATTCACAATTGCATTCGAAAACGCAAAGCAACCCGGAGGTTCGACCATGGCGCATGACATCGTGATTCGCGGCGGGCAGGTCGTCGACGGAACCGGCGGGGATTCCTACGCCGGCGACGTCGCGATCAGCGACGGCCACATCACCGAGGTGGGCAAGGTCGACGGCATCGCGAAGCGCGAGATCGATGCACGCGGCATGACCGTCACGCCCGGGTTCATCGACGTCCACACCCACTTCGACGCCCAGATCGGCTGGGATCCTATGCTGACCCCGGTGAGCTGGCACGGGGTCACGACCGCCATGATGGGGAACTGTGGGGTTACGTTCGCACCGTGCCGTCCGCGGGATCGCGAGACTCTCGCGGGCATGATGGAGACGGTCGAGGACAGCGGATAGCCGACATGAAGCCCCTTTTTGGCTCCCATCCGACCTAACGGCGCCTTACCGGACGTATGCGTGCGCCTCTTTCTGCCTCATGGGCTACAATATACACGCAGTATCGAAATATACTGTTTCTTGTTATTATTAA
>JAQWRY010000036.1 GCA_029243485.1 Candidatus Binatia bacterium
TCCACGAAGCGCCTTATCCAGCACCTCCTTCACCGCCGCCTTGTAATCATCGGTGATGAAGTCGTTCACCAAATTGCGCCCAAGCACTTCAGCCTTGTCAAAACCAGTGATCCGCGCCGCGGTTTGGTTCCATTCGTTGACCCGCCCCTCCGCATCGATTCCGATGATCGGAGCATTCGCGGTGTCAATCAACCGGGTCAGGTCATCGGCCGTGCGCTCCTGCTCTGCCCGGGCTCGCGCCAATTCCGTGATATCCTTCGCCGTTAGGTAAATGCGCTTACTTTCCGGATCCGCCGTTGCCGCCCACTGGATCCAAGAAAACTTCCCGGGCTCGCGAACGATCCGGTTCCGGAAGTCCGCAACCTTCTCTCTACTCCCTATCTCGGCGAAGAACTCGGCCGTCGGGGCTCGGTCGTCGGGGTGTACCAGATCCAAGAATCGAGTTCCCACAAGAGCCTCATCATCGCGCCCCAGCGACCGACTCCATGAAGAGTTGATCTGCCGTATGTGACCCGCGGCATCGACAACGCAAAGTAAGGGCTCCGTCGACGCGTCAGGACTGGAAAGTCCAACCTCAAGCGCTTCCCTCTCCGATTGACCAATCGAACCAGTCGAAGAGCCGTTTGTTGCAGCGTCACTTAGCTTCGACAAGGCGAAGTACCTCCTCGGCCAGGGTAAGCGGGTCGAAGGGCTTACCGATGACGCCAACGGCGCCAAGCTCCATGAGCTCCGCGATCTCGGCGGCCTGGATCCGCGCGGTTATGAATATTACTGGCTGATCTGCCAATGAATCACAGTTTTTTATTTTGGCAAGGGTGGCTGGCCCATCCATATCTGGCATCATCACGTCGAGGAGGGTCAGGTCAGGTTGATGCTCGAGCGCAAGTTCCACACCCCGGGCGCCAGAGTTAGCCATGACTACCTCCCAGCCGACCGTTTTCCGCATACTGAGCGCCGTGATCTGCCTGAGATCATCGTCATCATCTATCAAAAGAACCTTTTTGATCATCATATTGTCTCCAAACGCAGCGTTGAACGCGGTCCTCCCGACACCACTTCCGTTCAGTACTCGCGGTCGATCTCCGGCGTGTCCTCCTTGCCGCAGCGTTGTGTGAGCGACGAGACATTTTAATTGAACCACCAGTTCAACGCGTTCTTCATGCATTCTGATGTTCTAGGCCAGCAGACGAAGAGTTCGTCGCTTACAGGGTACAGGGCACTATCTCAGGCCCCGCAACTAGCTCGCGCCTTCGTGGGGTATGGAAGAAGTTCGCTCGAGCAGGTTGCGAACCTCGCGCTCCAGGGCTTCGCTGGAGAACGGCTTCTGCAAGAAAGATCTGCACTCGTTGAGGTCGAGATCGACGAGACGCTCCGGGTCTGTGTAGCCCGAGACAAACAGCACGGCTGCGCCGGGATGGAGTTCGAGCAGTGACGAAGCCAGTTCAGGACCCTGCAGCCCCGGCATGACGACATCCGTGAGAACGAGATCGACGGACCCGGTATGATTTTCGGCTACCTCAAGTGCCTGCTCGCCGCTCTCGGCAATCAGCACGTAGTATCCCTTGTTTTCGAGCAGTCCGGAGGTGACACGACGCACAGCGGGCTCATCCTCCACAACGAGAATCGTTTCGCCCCGCCCGCTCTCCTGCGTGCGTGAAGCCCGGACGTCCGGGGGCCATGCGGGGTCCGCCTCCACGACCGGAAGATGAATGGAAAAACACGAGCCTTTGCCCGGGGAGGATTCGACCTCGAGAAACCCGTGGTGCTGGGTCACGATGCCGTGCACCACCGACAGCCCGAGCCCCGTCCCCTTGCCCGGCCCTTTGGTTGTAAAGAATGGCTCGAAGACGCGATCGCGCGTGGCTTCGTCCATGCCGCCCCCCGTATCACTCACTCGCAGGGCCACATGGGGTTTCGCGGAGGCCGCGGACTTGGTGATGGAACTCGGGAGGGTCCGCACCTCCGTCACCTCGAGCCGGAGCGTTCCTCCCCCGGGCATCGCGTCACATGCGTTGAGCACCAGATTCATTAGCACTTGCTCGATCTGTCCGTGCCCTGCCCGCACCTTTCCGACCAAGCCCTGGGTCTCGATCTCGACGCGAATCTGCTCGCCGGCTGCGCGTTCGATCATCCGGCGCACGCCTTCGACCACACTAAGGGGCTCGAGAGTCTCCAGCACGACCGCCTGCTTGCGACTGTAAGCCAGGAGCTGACCCGTCACGCTTGCGGCGCGTTCGGTCGCGCCCTGTGCCTCACTCAACCACGAGAGCTGTGTCTCGGTCATCGAACCCGGCGAATCGAGCACCAGTTCGACGTTGCCGCCGATCACCGTGAGCAGGTTGTTGAAGTCGTGTGCAACGCCTCCGGCGAGTTGCCCGACCGATTCCAGACGTTGGGCGTGTTGCAGCTCAGCTTCGAGTAGTTTGCGTTCCTCTTCGATGCGGCTTCGCGTACCGAGCTCGCGGCTCAGTTGATCGTGCGCGGTTTGTAGCTCGAGCGTGCGCTCGGCTACGCGAAGATCGAGCGCGCGCCGTGTGTCGTCGGCATCCGCCAGCGCTACTTCGAGTTGCCCCTGGCGCTCCCTGAGCTCGTTTGCTTGGCGTTCGACCCGCAGCCGATAGTCTTCGTGGCCCTGCTCGACTCGCAAAAGCAGTTGGCGCATCGTAATACCGAGACCCAGAAGCACGATTACCGCCAAGATCTGGGTCAAGAGCGAATCATCACTGGTGCCCAGAGCATCCTGTTCGCGAACGGCGAATCCGATAAAGGCCATCGTGACCAGGACGCCGAGAACCGTAGGGCTGTGTCTACTGCGCCGCGGGAAGAACAGGAACGGGAACAGGATCAGCGCCAGGAGCCAGAAATGAACGCCGAAGTCTCGTCCCAGGTAATAGGATTGTGCTCCGACAGCCAACAGGCCCACACCGGTAATCGACAGCGCGGCCGCGTACGCGTTCCCGCGGGCCTGAAGCCAGACCACGAGGCTCATAGAGGTTAGGAAGACCGTAGTACCGAGAACGGTCTGCTCCCTACCACTCAGTACCATCACCGGGATCGATACAAGCGCGACTGCGGTGCACATCAAGACGCCAGCGTTCAGGGTCCGAACCCGCTGGGCATCAAATTCGCTTCCCGTCTCGTCGATTCCGGTCTCGAGGAGTTTTCTGGTCAGGCCCATCAATTTATCTCCGCGTCCTCTCAGGCAGCGTAGGTTCCATCACGAGGTCGTACTTCGCACCGCGAGAGCGCCTGGCGTGGAGCGCTCCAGCCAGAGCGAAACGTTTCTAATTTTACCGGCTTACCAGAATCGCCCCACAAGGTACGGGCACGGAATCGCGAAATCGATCGGCAACGCGATTGGAGATTATCTACCGCACACCCTGTTCGTGTTCCACCAGAAATACAATTCGACGCTCGAGAGGTTGCTCTACTCCTTCGAGCCTGCGCAGCGAGAACCTGTACTTCACGCTTCACAATACCTCAGGGCTTCGAGAAGCCGCAACGTTTTCTAGATATGACGGAAAGCTGTGGATCGCCAAGGTGAAAAGGGCGGCGCACCCTTCCTTGTGAACAACAATCACAAGGCCCTGGGTTGGAGCCGAGGGGAGAAGGAGTACCCCACCCGTGTCGAAAGTAGTGGAAAAGAACGTCGAGGACGAGACCCCGAACTTAGAGGCGCTGGCCCGGGAGGGAGCGCGTCGAATGCTGCCGACGACGCCGGAAGCGGAGGTCGCGGAGGACATCACGGCCGACGAAGGCGAGCGCGACGAGGACGGCCATGCCGTCGTCGTCCGCAACGGGCGCAAGCAGGCGCGGACGATCGTGACTGGATCGGGAACGATCGAGATCGAAGCGCCTCGAGTGAACGACAAGCGCGTGATCGAGGGTGAGCGGCAGCGGTTTACGAGCAGGATCCTGCCGCCGTACATGCGGCGGTCACCGAAGGTGGATGAAGTGCTGCCGATCTTCTACCTGCGCGGCCTGTCGACCTGAGATTTCGGTGAAGCGATCCCGGCGCTGCTGGGCTGTCGGCGACGACCATCACGCGGCGGACGAACCAGTGGGAGTCGGAGAACGAGGAGTTTCAAAAGCGAGACCTCTCAGACTGGGAGCACGTGTACGTGCGGGTCGATGGCATCCACGTAAACATGCCGCGCGAAGGCGACCGCGTGTGCCTGCGGGTGAGGATCGGAGCGCGTGCCGACGGTACGAAGGAACTGAACGCCGTCGACGACGGTTGCCGAGAGAGCAAGGAGAGCTGGGCGGCGATACTACGCGGGCTCAAGAGCCGTGGGCTCGAAGCTCCGGTCGTAGCTGTCGGTGACGGCGCACTCGGCTTCCGGGCTGCGCTGCGCGAGGTGTGGCCGGAGACGTGAGAGCAGCGGTGCTGGGTGCATCGGCTGGCGAACCTACTCGACAAGCTTCCCAAGCTCCTCCAGGGCCGCGCCAAGTCGGCCCTGCACGAGGTCATGAACTTCGAGACGAAGACGGAATTCAACTGGAGAAAAAGGAAAAACGCGCCGTCTGATCAAACCCGATCCACAGGATTTGCGAATATCTCAAGACGCCCGAATAGCGCTAGCCGCTCGGGGCTCTGCACGCGCGAACTGGCCACTCCGGACAAGAGCGTCAGGGCCCGATGGGTTCCGCCGTCCTCGTGCCCGGCGGACGTGGGGCTAGGGCTGTACCGGTTGGGAGTGCGGGAAAGTCCATTGGCCTTCGAGGATTTCGGCCCGCGGCTGATACAGGCGCACAATGTAATTCCAACCCTTCGTGAGCGGCAAGCAGTTGACGCGCTTGTCCGCGCAGCCACCAAAGTTGATTGTGAATGAGCCATCTGAGTTGGGGGTTCCGGAAATATTGTTGACACTGTAGGCGTCGAAGTCGTTCTTCTCGAAGTAGCCATCTTTGTTGTACATGCTGATCGACCAGAAGGCATCGACGGGCACGTCCTTTACCGTGATATGATATTTGCCCACAGGGAGTTCCGGGTTTACATTGAGGTAGTAGGCCTCTTCCGCCGGGAGCCCACCCCACCCGAAGGCGGAGCCGAGCAGGAAGCGCACTGGGTCTACGTCTTGCCGGTTACCGAACATCTTGCGGGTATCCGGGACTCCTTTGCTCAGTTCAAGTATTGGTTTGTAGGTGGCCCGGTAGCTGTCCATGTCGTACTGGGGCATTGTAAACGGGCTGGCAGAGGCGGCCGTAATCTTCATCTTGTCCTGGAGCGCATTCGCCGCCTCTACATCAGCGGGATCGGAAGCATTCACGAGCGTTCTTACCGCAAGCGCGACATAGGGAGTGTCGAATTCTTCGAGAGTCAGCTCGTGAGTGCCACCATCCTCGTAGATCTTGTTGATGTATCCGTCATTATTGACGACCATCATCGTCATGTAGCGCCCGTCGGTTTCGGGCAGTGTCACTGTCGCGCCCTTGCTGATGTCCACGACAGCGAAGCTATAAAGAGTGTCTCGGTTCATCCGAATGACGTTTTGCTTGTCGAGAGGCGTGGGTGCGCGGTTATGGCTCCAGCGGTTGACGCCACCTGTCGTCTTCGAAATCCGGCTCATCTGCATGTCGGTTTCGGCATGCGTAAAGTTGTCGACATTCACTGTGATTGGATGATCAGCGGCCCAAAGTGGTAACGCCCATAACGTGAGTGTGGCAGCGGTCAGGAGAGTTCGAATCGGGCTGGCGAGGTGACGGTCCAATGTGGGTCTCCTTGGCGAGAGTGCTTTTTTGCTCTCGCAGTGTGGCTACGTGAAGTTGTTCAGCCGGTCTTTTCGGAGCAAGCGACAGTTGTATTTGGGAACTTCGGTCCCATGACCAGGAATTTGGCCGTCTGCCTAGCAATAGATGGTCTGGGTCAATCTTGTAACCCTGACCTGCATAGATCCGTCGCGTGCCCGGCTCCTTCAGCGAGTTGCCTGAACGCCCCCATGACGGGGACAACGAGCAAAGGGAGCATAATGAATCGATTCCGCGGGTCATGTGTTGTGGCTTAGCTGCTCGTTCTAACTAGTTTAGCCTGTAGTTTCTCCGAACCCGAGCGGAACTCGCCGCCGCAAGGCGTGGATGCAGTGAACGATGGGGGGAAGCTCTGAGCCGTCCTCGCATACGATCCGCAAAAACCGTGAGGTAGCCGCGGTTCTTGCACTCGAAGTGCTTGCATCGAGGGCGACGCTCCTGATTCTGTGAATAGCTGTAGTCGAGATGCGTTTGGCTGCCCGGTCTCACGGCATCCCGGATCCGGTCGCCCCTCGGAGACGTACGACTACTGCCTCATCAACACGAACTGCGAATATGAGAGCGAGGCGGCATCGATTCTGGGTAAATCCTTCATCATTCTCCGGGATGACTATCCGCGTCTACGCGTTGCGCGCATTCGGGGAAAGACTTGCCAAGTGGCAGTAAACTGAAGCCGATATCTCTGGACGACGACCAGGTAAATCGAGGGAGGTAGGCAAGAAACTCGCCCGCGTCGTGCCCTTCCTGCGCCGTAGTGGCGCGACGGGCTCACCTAAACGCGCTGCGGGCTGAGCCCAACGGCTCTCTCCTCAGAAGTGATACGACAGCTCGCCGCCCCAGGTCCGCGGTTGACCGTAGAAGCGGTTCAACGTGCCCAGGATCTGGACGGGGATCGGGAAGACATTGTTGAAGTAGACCGAGTCGGTCAGGTTCGTGGCCCACAGGGCAACCTGAAACGCATCACTGCCGAAGTCGTACGAGAGCCGGGCGTTCACCAAGCTGTACGAAGACGACGTCGCGCCCGGGATCTCGGTACCGTAGTTCACGACCGAGCCTTGGTAGCTCCAGTCGACGCGCGGCGTGAGCCAGCCGCGAAGCCACTCGGGCCCCGGCGGCTCCACCTGCAACGAGTACTGGACGCCGAGATGGATCTGCGTCTCCGGGACGAACGGGAGCCGGTCGCCGGCGCGATCGATCGGCTCACCGGTGACCAGATTTTCTGCCAGGTAGCGGTCGAACTTAGCGTCGAGCAGCCCGACCGAACCATCTATCGCGAGCCCGTCGATGGGCAGCGCGTTGATCTCGAGCTCGATGCCCTTGATCGTGGACTCACCCGCGTTCGTCGTGATGACTGCGACCTGTGGGATGCAATCCGGGTTGTCGGGCGGGCATGGCTCCGCAAACACGGTCGGGAGCTGCATGTCGCTGTAGTCGGCGTAGAAGAGCGCGATGCTGGCGCGTAGCCGGCGGTCGAAGGTGATCGTCTTGAACCCGAGCTCGTAGGAGTCCACCGCTTCGGGATCAAACGTGCTCGCCTCCGCCGGATTGTCGGAACGGGCGCCGCCGTTGATCCCACCTGCCTTGAAGCCCTGCGCATAGGTGAAATAGCCCAGCAGATGCTCGATCGGTGCGTCGCCGAGCCACTCCTCCGGCATCGTGAGCGCGATGCTCCCCATCGGCGTCCATGCGTCGTAGTCCTTCTTGACGTCCTTGAAAGCCGCCCGAATCGCGTTCGGATTGTCCGCGCTACAGGGAGGATCCGAGCCGTCCTCACAAAGGCGAAGGTTCGTGACCAGCCGGGACAGCTCGCGGTTTTCGCGCGTGTAGCGCAGCCCGCCGGTGATAGACAGCCAATCGGTGGCATCCACGGTGGCCTGGCCGAAGAAGGCCCACGACATGTTGTCGGTATCGATGAGATTGTTCGTGCCTCCCCCGTTCAAGGCGCCGACGATCCCCGACAGCGGAAAGACATCGATGTCGGCGTTGGTGTGGACTTCTTCCTTGAAGAAGTAGCCGCCCACCACCCCGGCGACGCGGCCATCCCAGGCGTTGAAGTTCTCCTGCAATTCGGCGCTGAACTGTTGTGCGCTCGCCGGCTCCCCATTGAAGGTCCCCTCGCCGCCGACCTCCCCGAAGACGAAGAGACGCTCGGGGCCCAGATCCACGTCAGCACGCTCGCCCCAGCTCTGCTTGCGCCACGATCCCAGCACCTTCGTCTGGGTGTCCTCGAAGATCCACGCGTCCCCGGTATCCCAGGCCAGCGTTCCCCAGCTCCCCCAGCTGGTGGTCTCCTGAATCGCCCCGAGTTCCGATTCGAAGCGGTACGGGGCCGAGCGCTCCGGGTCCTGGCAGTAATCGTAGTAGGTCGGCGTGACCGAGCCCGGGACGTTGATGAAGATCGACTCCTGAATGTACTGGCACTGACCGCCCCGCCCCTTCGACCTCTGGGTCGACCAACTGCCCATCACATCCATCGTCACCGTGGTGGTCGGCTCGAAGCGCACCGAGCCGAGGAAGCTCAAGTCCTCGCGGTTGTTCCAGTACTCGTCGCGGAAGGCGTTGTAGGTGAATCCCTCCAGATTGCTCGAGCCAAAGCTGAGACGAGTCGCGAGCTTATCCTCGAGCCAGCCAGATCCGATCGGCAGGTTCAGCATCGCGCGGGTCTCGACCGTGCCGAAGGTGCCGGCGCGCACGCGCACGTCGGCGCTCAGCTCCTGATCGGGCTTCTGGGTGATCACGTTGACCGCACCGCCGACGGTGTTCTTGCCAAACAGCGTTCCTTGCGGACCGCGCAGCACCTCCAATGAAGCGATGTCGACCAACTCCAGCACTGAGCCCTGGGCTCGCGAGAGATAGACCCCGTCGACGTAGAGCCCCACCCCCTGGTCGAGAAAGACGTCGGGGCGGGCGCCGATGCCACGGATCAGGATCGACGCGTCGCGCCCGGTGCGGTTGTCGAGGATCACCAGGTTCGGCACGAAGCCCTCGAGCTGGTCGAGCTGCATGATCTGCCGATCCTGCAGCGTGCTCTGGTCGAACACCGTGATGGAGATCGGCGTATCCTCGAGCAGCTCGGCTCGCTTGCGAGCTTGAACGACGATCTCTTCGACCTGCCTCGCCTCGGATGGCGACAAGCCCGCGGCGGCGACGCCCTCCTGCTGGACCGCCTCCGCCTGCGCCTCCGGGGCGTCGATCTCGGCGTCCAAGCCTCCCACCGGCGGCGACTCGTCGACCACGCGCTGCATCTCTGCCCCGGAACCCTCGGTGGGGGTCTCCTGAGCCCCTGCCCAGGGGGGGGCCCCCACGAGCACAGAGATCATCAGCGAAAGGAGGACGCGCAGACAGGCGTGTCTCGAGACCTTGGCTCGGGTCGACTTCTTCATGTCCGCAGACTCCTACTTCGCCAGCTGGTTTCGGTGGGTGACCACGGGAATTCTTCTTTCAGAGAACAGGTCGAATGCCAAGTTTTTGAGTACGCACAAAGCCAAATGACTCCAACCGCGGCCGCAGAACCCGACTCCTCTACCCGCTTTCGCACCCCTGCGGCGCGAGGCTCCCGGTGTGGGCGAGACGCGGTGCGAGACCGCCGCCTCGGCTGGCCTAGCCCTACCCAGGCGGAAAGTCAGCGAGGGGTCGCGCCAGAGAGCTTCTGCTTGCGCGTGGAGCTCCAGACGATCTCGCTCGGCATCGACCGCACGGCGCATTTCGCGGCCGGACGCCGTACGAAGCGCTTCGAGAGAAGCTAAGCAGCAACAAATTGAAGGTGTCTCACGCTACTTGACACATCACACCACACCCCAGGCCCTCTTCTGTTCTTGTCGCCGGCCTACTTCTCCTCCTCGGAAACCTACACGAAGATGGCGGTGACAGCGGGCAATGGTGGCTTCCTCCCCTGGCAGCAGGGATTGGCCACCCGCTTTGGTCGCTTCCAGTTCGTGGCCGCGCGCGAACTCGGTGTGGACTGCGATTCGATCCGGTTCGACCTGCCCATCATCGAGCACCGCCCGTAGCGATCGTTCTCCAGCAATCAGAGCTCGGAGCTCCTGTTCGGGTTGTTCGCTGGAGCGGGCCTGCCGACCAATGCCAGCGTGGTCCTTGGAGGCCGTACATCGCCGTGAGGGCGATGTCGCCCGAGCCCGTCGACACGGCGTCGCTGCGCCCTTGCCGCCGCCCAATTCAGAAGCCGAACCCGAGGGCCGCTTGAGGGATCGCGAAGAAGATCAGTCCGGTTACCCAGATCGGGTACTGGCAGAGGAAGGCGACGCTCAACGGAGACCACCAAGATCGACTAAGGGTATGCCGTGCGGGAAACGTAGCATGCGATCTCGCACCGTAGAGGCCGTCTGGTGGCCTGATGTTGCGAAGCTCCGGACCGAGGAGGTGCTGCAGGCTGTAGTCGAGATGAACGGCCTATTCGCCCAGGTCCACGGGGAGCCGCCCCCGCGAAGCAAGGCCAGGCAGACCGTCGCATCCCGGCGAGGAGGCCACCGAATCTGCCGTATCCGCCAAAACCACCAGACGCCCGGCCCTCATGTGCCTCCGGTTGGACTCCGCCTGCAAACTAAGCGATGGGGAGGCATGCGGAGTTCGCAATGGGCCCGTGGCAACTGAGGCCAGAACACGCTTCATGAGACGTTTTCTGTCGCGATTTGCACTGGCTCTCCTGGGGTCGCTTTTGGCCTTCGGCTTCGGCGAATGGGTGGTGCGCCAGCAGATCCCGGTGGACGAGTCCGGACAACGCTGGGAGGGCCATACGCGATTGCCGCCCTGGCGCATGCCGATGCACGACATCCGCAATCGTCTGACGGCGCTCGACAATGGCGAGAGCCTTTTTCTCGTCGACGCCGATCTCGGTTGGCGCCCGCGACCCGGAGCCACCAGCCGCGACGGCCAGGTCCACATCGATTCCGCAGGCATCCGACGGAACGCCAACCCCGCGCTGGCACCCGAGGACACCCAACGCGCGCTACGGATCGTGACCGTCGGGGATTCGTTTACCTTTGGCGATGAAGTGCCGGACAACGAGACCTGGCCCGCCCAACTCGAGAGACTCCTGCGGCAAGACGGCGTGCCCGCCCGGGTCTTCAATCTCGGCACGAATGCCTACGGGATCGATCAAGCCATCCTTCGGCTGGCACGCGACGGCGCACCCCTGCGACCGGACGTCGTGATTCTGGGCCTGCAGCCCGAGAACCTCATGCGCAACGTCAATGTGCTGCGCCCCTTCTTTTTCCCCGACACTGCCCTGCCGCTATCGAAGCCCCGATTTATTCTGCGTGACGGCAAGCTGCGGCTGCGCAACCAACCCACGCTTACCCCGGACGAGATCCTGGAATTTTTGGAGAATCCGGCCAGCCATCCTCTCGCCCCGTACGAACAATGGCTGGATGAGCGTTACGAGGAATTCTTCTGGCAACAAAGCGCCCTGCTCTCCCTGCTCGCACAACGTCTGGCAGCCACAGACTCCACCCAGCCCGGCAAACGCGCCCGGCAGAACGACGACGAACGCTTTACGGACAGACGCCAGGCGGAAATGCTCCAATTGGGTACAGCTCTGCTCGAGAAGTTTGACAACGAAGCCCAAGCAATCGGGGCGCGCCCCCTGCTCGTCTACTTGCCGCGTCGCGCCGAGCTCGAAGCACAACTGGCCGGCGAAGAAGTCTGGTACGGCGACTGGCTGGCGCAGGCGACGACCGATCTCCCGAACCACCCGAATCTCTCCAACCTCCCGGGCCTCGCAGGTCATCCGATCGTCCGGCCCGAAGCCGGCATGACCGTGGCCAGTGACGATCGCTTTGCGCCCGGTGGCCACTACAGCGCCCAACAGAACCGCCGGGTCGCCCAAGCCATCCTGCGGGCGCTGCAGCCGACCCTCAGAAATTTTCGCGACGCTGCGCATCCTGGCGACGCTCGGCCAACTGTGACGCCCGCTGCTCGCTAGAGATCACCGGTTCGTCCGCCGGCAGAAACGCCCGAAGTTCAGCCAGCTTCACCACGCTTGCCTGCGGATGGTGCTCTTCGGGAACCTCGGGCGTCGCCAGACCATCGTAGCGCATCAGAATCACCCCGCGGGAAAAGGCTGTAGTCGAGATGAACGGCCTATTCGCCCAGGTCCACGGGGAGCCGCCCCCGCGGAGCCTGGAGCGAGGTCGAGTTCAGGACAGAGCCGCACCGGCATAACCGCAGAGCGGCAGCACTGTGATTCAGGCCGGAGGTCGCGACCTTTCCAACCCGGACACGTTTCTCACCGGGCAGTGTGAGCCGAATCGAGCCGATCCTTATCCGCACCATCGTCGTGAATCACTCGGATCCCGCGAACCACGACGAGATTACGCTCACACAGAAGAGGACGTTCGCAGAACCCTTTACAAGCTCTGCTGCAGCCTCGTGATCTTCGTCGCCTTCTGCATGGGAGCAGGCGGCCAATGCCCCACCGGCCCCTGGCCCTTCAAGCCCCTCGGCACCGAGAGTTTCAGTCGCCAGCAGATCCCGTGTGTCGCAAACCAAAACAAGGCGGCCGGCGATCTACTCGCCGCCACCCTGAAGGACCGATACGCCTGCGCCAAGGACGCAAGCCGCGGACGAACCGAACTCGCCAGCTGTCTCTCCCTCGACCGACGCGGCTGGATCCAGCGCGCCCGCGACAAATTCCTCGCCGCCGACCTCCTCTTCGACGATCTCTTCGCCGAGGGGCAACTCTCCGAACCTGACACAGCGGCGATTCTCTCCGCAAAAGAGCACCGAAACGCCAGTCGCTGCCAGATGAGCACCCTCTTCGCGGTCCGGAAGGTCGCTCAGGCCTCCAGGGCAAAGGCGATCCCATACGTGACGCCGCCGCGCAATGTGCCGTGCGTCGATGGTAGTTGTAGAAGTTGTCCCACTCCTTGAGTTTGGCTGCGAGATCGACATCGTCTTTGCACGTGAGCCGCTGATAGAATTCCTGCTTGTCGGTTCGGTGTGTGCGGGCACGACGCGAACCCTTGAAGTCCTGGTTGCGTTTGTCTTGGCGGCGCCGACGGCGCTCGGGGCCGATCCCTCCGACCTCTGGCGCTCTGCGCCGTCGAACACGCAGTCAGGAAGGTTCCCGGTCATTGCCTGGTGATTCCTGGCTCCCATTTCCTGGCGCTCCGATGTATTCGCCCGCCGGTCACGATCTCGTCACCGAACCGTCACAATCCAGGGGTAGCCTTCGAGCCATGAACGAGCTGGAGAGAATGCGCTGGGGCCGGTGGCCAGGTCTGCTTCTGGGGTTGTTGATCCCCGTCTGCGGTGCAGGACAAAGCTCGGCGGGAGAGGTCGACCCCTCAGTCCAAGTGCAGCTCGACGCCATGCGCGAGATGCTCGAGAAGCAGAACCAGGTCATTCGTCGTCAGTCGGAGGTGATCGAACGCTTGGAGAAGCGGCTCGATGACAATGCGATCGGTGCGAAGCCTGTCGCCGGACCGCCCCCCGAAGCGAAACCGGAGCCGAGACCAGCCGTGGTGTCGGCCGAGCCAAAGCCGTCCGCCCCGCGGCAGCCCAAGCCTTTCTCGCCCCCGGTTCACGAGGAAGATCCCATCCCTGTTGTCTCCCCCGACCAGCCTGCGTTGATCGAGGCTCGGATGGACGGAGATACGGCGGGGATGAAGGACGAAGAGGGCTTCGCCGGGTTCGAGGCCGGCTACGAGAACGGCCTCGTGGTCCGAACCAAAGACCCTGAGACCGCCAAGACACCGTTCGAGATGCGCATCAACGCGCGGATGCAGTTCCGATACACCTTGTTTGATCGAACCAAGGACGAGTGGGTCGACGGTACCGGGCGCATCCGACCAATCCAGAACCGCAGCGACTTCGAGATCGAGCGCGCGCGCCTCACCTTCTCAGGCTACGCGCTGTCGCCGCAGCTTCAGTACTTCATCAACCTCGATGGAGACACGGACGACAACCACCGCATCGTCCTCCACGACATGTGGTTCAACTACGAGTTCAACCGCTACGCCAACCTGCACATCGGCAAGGCGATGATCCCCGGCAGCCGCGACTGGCTGAACGGCTCGACGCGAACCCGTTTCGTCGATCGCTCGCTCACGACCACGTTCTTCCGGCCAGACCGGTCCGTCGGAATCTTCACGACGGGCGAGCCCGTCGACAACCTCTACTACGAGGTCATGATTGCAAACGGCATCGCGACGAGCGATCTCGATTTCGGGGAAGTCGACAAAAACTTCGCGTATTCGGGCACCGTGTTCTGGGATCCGTGGGGCAACTACGGCAAAGGCTACACCGATCTCGAGTGGCACGAGGACATCGCCGCGCTC
>JAQWRY010000037.1 GCA_029243485.1 Candidatus Binatia bacterium
CGTCTCTGAACCCGAACAAAGTGGTCACACGACGGTTCCGAGGCCGATCGGAATCAGGTCGACGACCCCGCAACCCCCCGATTTCACGAACTGCGCCAGGAAGGACTTGAACCTTCGACCTACGGCTTAGAAGGCCGTTGCTCTATCCACCTGAGCTACTGGCGCGCATGATTTCGTCGGTCGGCCGCGGTGGCTCGAGCATTGTGTAAGTCGGGGTGAGAGGATTTGAACCTCCGACATCCTGCTCCCAAAGCAGGCGCGCTACCAGGCTGCGCCACACCCCGATGCTCGTGTTTGCTACCGCGATTGCCGAGGCATCATTAGAAGGTTCACCACGTCGACTGTCAATGTTGCGGTCCGCTCAGGCCCCCATGGCCCCTCATGCGGGCCATCGGGGCCGTTTCGAAGTCCCTCGACTGCTTCGTCCGGACACCCCTATTATGGTGGATGTTCTTGGGGCCGATACCCAGGACCCGGGGGAGATCCAAGCATTGAGCAGAATTTCGCACCTTCTCACCTTTGCGTTGACGGTGGGGCTTCTCGTTTCCGCGTGCTCGTCGAGCGATCCCGAGCAGACGACGTCGGACGACCCCACTCCCCGGGTCGAACCGACCGATCCCCCTACCCCGGCTGAGCCGACCGACCCACCGACGCCGGCCGACCCGGCGCCCCTCGACGTAACGACAGAAGGCGGCAAACTCCGCGGGACGACCGACGGGGGCGTTCGGAGCTTCATGGGAATCCCCTACGCGGCACCTCCCGTGGAAGGCCTCCGCTGGAGATCTCCCGCCCCGGCGGCCGCGTGGGAAAGCGTACGCGAGGCGAAGCTCGCCGGGCCTCCCTGTCCGCAGAACATCCCGGTCATGAACGCGCCCACGGGCTTCGAAGACTGCCTGTACTTGAACGTCCTCACGCCGGATCCGCTTCCCGCCGGGCCCGCCCCGGTCATGGTCTGGATCCACGGCGGCGGCTTCACGTCCGGCGACGGTCGGCATTATACCGGCGCGACCAATGGGCGGACCATCGCGGCCGAGACCGGCACGATTGTCGTGACCCTGAACTACCGACTGGGCCAGCTCGGCTTCCTCGCCCACCACGCGCTCACCAACGAAGACCCGTCCCGCCCGTCGTCGGGTAACTACGGCCTCGAGGACCAAGTCGCCGCACTCGAATGGATCGAGCGAAACATCGCCGCGTTCGGTGGCGACCCCGAGAACGTGACGATCTTCGGCGAATCCGCCGGCGGGATCAGTGTCTGTGCCCTGCTCGCCTCACCCCTCTCCGGTGGACTCTTCCACCGCGGCATCATCCAGAGCGGCCCCTGCACGACGAAATTCGCAACGCTGGCAGATGCCGAACGGCAAGGGGAACGCTTCGCCGAGCAGCTCGGCTGCGGCGACGCGCTCGAGGTCCTCGAGTGCATGCGCAAAGCGCCCGCGGACCGCGTCGCGGCGGCCCTCCCTCCCGATCCCGCGTTCTTCTTCTCCGAAGGCGAGTTCGGGAGCTGGTTCCCGATCGTCGACGACTTCGTTCTGACCGAGAACATCGCGGACAGCTTCGCCTCCGGGAGCTTCCACCGAGTGCCGCTGCTCGTCGGTTCGAACGAGGATGAAGGGACGCTCTTCGTGGCGCTCTCGCACGATCATCTCGGCCGACCGCTCGAAGCGTCACAGTACCGGGACCGCATCGCTCTTCTGATCAGCGACGATGACGAGACGATCGACCGCGTCGAGGCACGGTATCCGCTCGACGCATTCGAAACGCCCGGGCTCGCGCTTTCCGAGTCCTTCGGCGACGCCGCGCTCGCGTGTCCGACGATTGAAACAGCCCGCCTCGCCGCCGATCACACGCCGACCTATCTCTATCAATTCGACTACCCCGATGCGGCGTTTCAGATCCCGCTGAACATCGAGATCGACCTGGGCGCGTTCCACTCCGCGGAAATCTCCTACGCCTTCGGCACGCCGGCGACGGACGCGCCTTTCAGCGACGTCGAGGAACAGCTCGCAACGTCGATGGTCGGCTACTGGACGCGGTTCGCCGCGACGGGTGACCCCAACGGCCCCGGCGCCGTCGCATGGCCTCGTCTCGACGACAGCCGCCGCCACCTCATCCTCAGCACCGAGGTCCGCGAGGCCACCGGCGCGCGCGCCGACGCCTGCGCCTTCTGGCGCGAGCTCGGCCTCCGCGCACGCCTGACCCCGGCCGACTAGACGCAGAGTCCTCCAAGGAGACGAGCCATGAGCCCGCGCGAAGAACAGGTCGAGCGATTCCAAACCGATCTCGCACCAGGTGGAGTGGAGTACGAGGTCGTCGCACCAGAAGATCGCAGTGCCGAGCCGCTCCCACTTCTACTCGCACTCCACGGAGGCAACGGTCACGCCGGCTTCGCCGCTCTCGTCCGGTGGCGCCTCGCGCCTCTTTGGAAGAGTGGAGAGGTCCCGCCCTTCGTCGCGATCGTTCCGCGCTCGGGGCGATCGTTCTGGCTGGACCGCGCCGACGGCGCGGTTCGTTGGGAGAGCGTTCTCCAAGGCCCGTTGCTCGACCACTGCGCGACTGCACACGATGCCGACGCGAGTCCGGCCAAGACGCTCCTCTTCGGCATCTCGATGGGTGGAATGGGCGTCCTTCGCCTAGCGTTCCGTCACCCCGAACGCTTCGCGGGTGTCACAGCGCTCGAACCCGGCATCGAGCCGGCCCTGCGCTACGAGGACGTGCGCCCGGAGCACACGTTCTTTCGACCACAGGAACTCATCGAGAAGTTGCACGGCAACCCGGTCGACCCCGAGCATTGGGCAGCCAGCCATCCACCCGCCATCCTCGATGCGAACCCCGATCCCATTCGCCAGAGCGATCTCAAGATCTACCTCGAGGTCGGCAACCAGGACATGCTGAACCTCCACCACGGTGCGGAGTTCCTGCACAGACAGCTGTGGGACCTCGGCGTCGAGCACGAGTACCGGTTGATCGACGGTGCGGATCACATCGGCCGCACTCTCGCCGGTCGCGTCGACGATGCCTTCCGCTTTCTCGCGCGCGTGTTGAACCCGCCCGGGCCGGACCCCGAAGTCGAAGCAGTCAAGAAAGCCCTGACCGGCAAGGGCGGCTTCCTTCTGAACGAGTAGCCGTCCCGCTCAGCCCAGCTTCGGGAGCAGCGCGCGAAGCGCCGCCGCCCGGTGCGACACCTCGTTCTTCTTCGCGGGGTCGACCTCCGCGAGGGTCCGGCCGCCGAAGCACGACGCGAGGAACACCGGATCGTACCCGAAGCCGCCCGCGCCGCGCGGTGCCTGAGCGATCTCGCCCTCAATCACGCCCTCGGCGGAGATCCACTCGTCGCCGTGCGCCAGCACCAGGACGCAGCGGAAGCGCGCCCCGCGGTCGGCGGACTGCCCGATCTCCTCGAGAAGGTGGGCGGTTCGCCCGGCATCGTCGAGGCCCGCGCCGCCGTACCGGGCCGAGTACAGCCCCGGAGCGCCCCCCAAAACGTCGACTTCCAAGCCGGAGTCATCCGCCAACGCCGGGCCGCTGGTGAACCGCGAGATCGCCTGCGCCTTCTTGCGCGCGTTCTCCAGGTACGTCGCGCCGTCCTCGACGACCTCCGGCGCATCCGCCGGAAGCAATTCGAGCCGGAGCGCTCCGGCGGCCAGCGCCTCCAACTCGCGCCGCTTGCCCTCGTTGCGCGACGCAAGCGTGACGGGCCTCGCGAGCTTCACTTCTTTGCGCTGTTCTTCTTCACCCAGTCCGCGATCGCGCGCTCCTGGATCTTGTTGAAGCCACGAATCGCTGTCCATGCCGCGTCGAGCATCGCGTTGAGATCGTCTCGCTCGAACGTTCGTCCTTCGGCGGTTCCTTGCACCTCGACGAGACCGCCGGAGGCCGTCATGACGAAATTCGCGTCGACCTCGGCACGGCTGTCCTCAGCGTACGCGAGGTCCGTGAGCACCTCACCATCGACGAGTCCCACGCTGATCGCACCCACCGGCTCGCGGAGCGGCGACTTCTTCAGCTCCCCGGAAGCCATCAGGGTCTCGATCGCCTGGGCGACCGCGGCGTAGGCGCCGTTGATCGAGGTGGTGCGCGTGCCACCGTCGGCCTGGATCACGTCACAGTCCACATAGAGTGTGCGCTCTCCGAGCATGTTCAGGTCGAGCACTGCGCGCAGGCTACGGCCGATGAGACGTTGGATCTCGTGCGTTCGCCCTTTGATCTTGCCCTTGTTTGCCTCACGCGCACTGCGCGTATGCGTCGACCGAGGGAGCATCGAGTACTCCGCGGTGAGCCAACCCCGACCCGAACCGCGCAGGAAGTCCGGCACTCGATCCTCGAGGCTCACGGCGCACAACACGCGAGTTTCCCCAGCAGTTGCAAGGGCGGATCCCTCTGCGTGTGTCAGGTGACCGACGTCCAGCTGCAGCTTTCGGGGCTCGCTGGCCGCGCGACCGTCGGAGTGTTCCCCCCGTCGGACTTTCGACGCCTTGGGGGCTTTCACCTGCTTCTTTTTCGCTCTAGGCATGCTACGGGCGGTAGCAACCCCTGGTAAACACGGCAATTTTTCGGGCCGTCAGATAATTGTCGGAAAACGCTAAAGATTCGTCGGTTTTTGATCGAATTCTAGCCAGGATCAGGAATCGCCAGAGCAATCTATGGCGACACCCCGCGACACTGTGACATATTCTGGATCACTATTCGCAGAACCGGCCTCTCCCCCGCCGGCAAAAGAGACGTACGTGCAGCAGAACGGAACCACACAGCTGATTGGGCAACACCCGCTCGTGCAACGAGTCCGTAATCTGATCAGGCGGGTGGCCGTTACGGATGCAACTTGCCTGATCCTCGGCGAGAGCGGGACCGGCAAAGAACTCGCTGCGCGCGAGATCCACGGTTGCAGTCTGCGCTCCGAGAAGCCGTTCATCCCGGTAAACTGCGGAGCCATCCCCGCCGACTTGCTCGAGTCCGAAATGTTCGGTCACGAGCGTGGGTCGTTCACGGGAGCGGTCGGGAGCCGAGCCGGCATGTTCCAGCTCGCGAGCGGCGGTACGATCTTCCTCGACGAAATCTCGGAGATGAGCCCCATCCTGCAGGTGAAGCTGCTGCGGGTGCTGCAGGATCATGAAGTCCGACCGGTCGGTTCCGACCGTCCGCGTCACGTCGACGTGCGCGTCATCGCCGCGACAAACAAAGATCTATCGCTCCAGATCGAGCGCGGCCTCTTCCGCGAAGATCTCTACTATCGACTCGAAGTCATTCCGGTGAACCTGCCGCCGATGCGGGAACGTCGCTCCGACATCCCGCTTCTCGTGCGTCACTTCCTGGACCGTCACAACCAGAAGCGGCCCGAGCTCGAGGTCACCATCACCGAAGAGGCGATGGTCCATCTCTGGGAGTACGACTGGCCCGGCAACGTTCGCGAACTTGAGAACCTCCTCGAGCGACTCGTCATCCTCTCAGAAGACTCCGTCATCCGCGTCGAGAACCTGCCGGCCAATGTCCGCTCGTTCATCTCCGAGAAGAAGATTCCTAAGCCGGTCATGTCGGAGGAAGGCCTCAACCTCGCGAACGCAGTCGAGGAGTTCGAAAACCGGCTGATCGACGAGGCGCTCCGCCGCACCAAAGGAAACAAACAGGCAGCCGCTCGCCTCCTCGGACTCAAGCGCACCACCCTCGTCGCCAAACTCCGTCGCCGCCGTGGCGCAGTCGTCGTCGAGAGTGGTATGACCGCGACATGAAACCGGAAGAAACAGGGGATCAGATGCTCGGCAGCGTGCTGGTCGTCGACGACGACGAGGATTCCCGTCGTCTCCTCTCCCACCTTCTCGAGCGCCGCGGATACTCCGTCGTGGTCGCCGACGGTGGACAAGCTGCTCTCGACGTCCTGAGCAGCACCGACGTCGATGTGGTGCTGCTCGATGTGATGATGCCCGTCATGGACGGCTTCGCCGTCTGCCGGGAGCTGAAAAAGGCTCCCGCCACCGCAACGCTGCCCATCATTCTCCTAACCGCCCGCGACGACATGGAGACGCGCGCTACGGGAATGAACCTGGGTGTGAGCGAGTTCCTCGCCAAGCCGGTGAACAAAGAGGAGCTGTTCATGCGAGTGAAGACGCAGGTCGAAGCGCGCCAACGCGGCCGCCAGCTCGACCAGGCCCAGCGTCGCGCCGACCAGATCTCCTGAATCGGCGGCCCACGCCTAACCCTGGAGTCAGCAGCCCGGTTGACACCGGAGCGCCTCGTGTGATGTGCCCGATGAATGCCACAGGACCCCGCTCGATCATGGGTCGCCACCGGGCTTCTGCTCACGGCGGCAAGTCTGATTTCTTGTTCGGATGCGGACCTGAACGAATCGGTCCTCGTCTTCAGCGGTGAAGGCAACCGGCTGAACGCCTACGCACCCGACGCAGGCGACTTGAAGCAGACGGTCATCGAACGCAATTCGATCGACCCCGACGGATGGGACATCAACGCGCAGATTTGTTTCGACCCGCGCGCGCCCGCCGGGTCGAACCGCTTCATCGCCGGGGAGGATACGGACCAACCGGACCCGCCCGCCGGATGGGGATACTTCGAGTTGCACGGCCGCGAGATCGGCGAGCTGTCCGCGACGCGAATCGGGAAGCTGACACCGACGTATCAACCCGCGGGCAGCAGCCCTGAGAACTACGGCTGCGGGTTTCTATCGAACGGAACGCTCGTCACGACCGATGTCGGCAACCAGGCTTCGGGCGACGGGACGGGGCAGCTCATGCTCTGGTTCCCGCCATTCGACTCGACCGATGTTTCGTATTGCAAACTCGACATTGAGATTGGGACGGCGGGCGGAATCTACGTCGGACCGGGCGACGAGATCTACGTCGCGAGCGCTCGCGTGGCACCCGGCATCTGGCGCTACACGCCGCCCTACCCCACATCGAACGACGCGGCCGGCGGCTGCGGACGCGAAGACTCGACCGGCGCGCCCGTCGCCGATTCCATCACGAAGGGACTGTTCATCCCGTCCAGCGCCGAGACTCCGACGACGAGCGCCGTCTGGTCCAACGGGCGCGGCGGCTACTACGTGACGAGCGTATTGAACGGAGTGATCGCGGAGTTCGACCAAGACGGCCAGTTCCTTCGCCGCATCCTCGAGCCCCCCACCGGGGAAGGCCTCGGCCCAGTGCCCTACTCCACTGGATCGCCGTTCGGGATCGGTGTCGATTCGGGCGGGAACATCTACTACGCCGACATCGGGCTGGTCCTGCGCGACAACGGCAGCATCGGTCCGGGCTCGCAGGTCGGCACCGTGCGGCGTATCCAGTTCCGGGGCGACGAGCCACAGGCGCCGGAAACACTGGATTCCGGCCTCAGCTTTCCGGACGGAATCGGGATCCTCGAGTCGCGAGGGGAAGCAGGGGGGTAGTGCCCCCGAGCGGCACCCTGCTTGCGCGCCACCCCGGTTGTTTTTCCCAATTGGGTTGAAATTGCCGTCGACTCGTAGAGTTTCGTCTGAGTAGGTATTTAGATTTGGTGCTTCCGTTGTACCGCTTCCCTATCGCAAGGACGATGTCCGCAGCGGCACGAGACCCGCAGAGGGTAAACCTCTGATTAGTCTAGGGCTTCAGTGAGACCACCATTGGCCCCGACCATGGCGATACTGCATGAGATACCCTCGCGGTGCACACGAACAAGAATCAGACCCCATAGCCTGCTGCTTGCTGTGGCCCTTCTGTGCTTCGGGCTGCCGCCCAGCTCGGGCATCGCTCGGGCCCAGGAAGAAAGCGAGCTCGCCGAGCCTGAGGTGACGGCAGAGCCACGCCCTCAGATTCGGGTGCGCGGAGAGGTGGTGGAGACCGGTTGCTTCATCATCGGAGGGCGAAAGGGCCCCGACCACGAGCAGTGCGCCATCGCTTGCGCCCGCGCGGGTCAGGATCTCGGCGTGCTCGACGAGAAGACGAAGCAGCTCTACGTCGCCGTCGTCGACCGGCGGAGCGGCCCCTCCCAGAACCCGCTCATGCCGTTCATCGCCCACCGCGTCGAGGTGCGGGGAGAACCGCTCGAGTACGGCGAGCTCCCGGCGTTGATCATCTCCGACGTCAAGAGTCTTTCGGGACCCCGCTGATCTTCTTCGCGGCCCACGAGACCTGACGCGCGATCCCCCGCCACACGCGGATGTCGCGCTTCGTGAGCCCACCGCGCCCGAAGAGCGCGCGGATATCCCGCATGATGTGCGCGGGGTTTTGCGGCGAAAGAAAACCGATGCCGCCGAGCGCCGACTCGAGATGATCGAACATCGAGTCCCGCTCCTCTCCGGTCGCGGCGGCGGTGTCCGCTTCGCGCTCGGCGCGTCGCCGCGTCGTCGCCCCTCTCAAAGCCGGCGCCGCGCCTTCCTCCGCGAGGACCAGGTGCACCTCGTACGCACAGATCAGAACGGCCTGGGCGAGATTGAGCGACGCGTACTCGTCGCCGGTCGGAATGCAGAGCAGGCGCTGACACTGGTCGAGGTCGGCGTTGGAGAGACCATGGTCCTCCGGGCCGAAAACGAGCGCGACGCGCCCCGCCTGCGCCTGCGCGACGATCTCCGGGGCCAGCGCGCGCGGGCTCTCGAGCCGTTGGCGCGGTGTCGTCTCGCGTCCGACCGTTCCGATGGCGAGCGTCGTATCCGCGAGTGCGGCGGCGAGGTCGGGGACGGTACGGCGTGCCTTCAGGACGTCACCAGCGTGCGCCGCCATGTGCTGCGCCGTCGCGCCGACCGGCGTGCGCGGCGCGACCAGAACGAGGTCGTCGAGACCCATGTTCTTCATGGCCCGCGCGACCGACCCGACGTTCCCGCCGCGCCGGGGGCGCACCAACACCACGCGAATGCGACCTCGCATCCCCTTGGCTATAGCACTTCCTTCCATGAACCTCCGAGTCGATCACTTCTCTATCGCGGTGCACTCCATGGAGAAGGCGCTGGACTTCTTCTCTCGCTACCTCCCCGTCGAGATGAACTGGAAGCCGGCCGACGGCTATAACGACCAGTTCCGGTGGTGCGACTTCTGGGTTGGAAACGTGAAGTTCGAGCTCATCGAGAGTGCTCGGGCGGGCAGTTTCGTTGAGCAGTTCCTGCAAAAACGCGGAGAAGGCGTTCACCATCTTTCGCTTGAGACCGACGACCTCGAGGGAATCGTCGGCCCGATGGAACGAGACGGCCTGCGGATCGTCGATCGGTTCGAGTCAGACGACGGCGACAAGACCGCGTTCATCTCACCGCGCTCCGCCTTCGGTATGCTCGTGCAGTTCTGGCAGGTGAGCCACGGCGCACCACCTCCGCGCGACCGCATCGCCCCGATGCCGTTCGGCGACGTGCGGACGGCCTTCGATCATCTCTCCGTCGCCGTCGAGAGCCTCGACTCCGGGCTCGCCTTCTTCCAACGCTACTTCCCGATCGACAACCTACGCGATCGGCACATGGGCTACGGCGGCGACTTCGAGCTGCTCCAGTTCGATCTTGCCGGCTACAAGATGGAACTCATCGCCGACGCGAGCGGATCGAGCTTCGTCACCAAGTTCCTCAAAAAGCGCGGACAGGGCTTCCACCACATCTCCATCGACGTCGACGATCTCGCCCCCGTCCTCGAACGCCTCCGCAAAGACGGCGTCCGCGTCGTAGACGAAGCCAACCTCGGCAAAGGCTACAAAACCGCCTTCATCTCCCCCCGCGACGCCCACGGCGTCCTAATCCAATTCTGGCAAGTCCCGGACTTGGAAGGGGACGTTGGTTAGTCTCGCTGATTTTGTTTAGTCGTCGCGAGCTTTCCGAGGCCGAAAGAGGGCTTCGCCACGACTAAACAAAATTAGCGAGACTAACCAACGTCCCTACCCCCATAAGTACGCGAGACTACGACTTCGATTTCGGAGTCTGTGGGGGCGCCGCGGTTGCGGATGTGGCTGGTCCATTCGGGGGTTTCGCGGAGGGCGTCGAAGACGGCGCGGACGATTCGGGGTTTGACGGCGCGCTCCCACTCGGCGCGCCAGGAGGCCTCGTCGAAGTCGTCGTCATCGAGCTGCTCGTCCGCGATCTCGACCTCGAGGCTGAAACGGAGCAGGAAACTGTCCTGTATCTTGTGCATCTATCCTCCCGTGGCTGGTTGCGTCATCTCGACAGCGCCATGCCCCTCCGATATACCCCGCCCGGATGTCTCTGTCGCAGCTCCGGGCCAGTGGGCTCCTTCTGGTCGCCTGCCTGTTCACTCTGGGCTGCCCTAACGGGGAAAACCTCTACGTCCCGCCGCAGGCCACCGCCGCGCCGGGCGGTAGCAACGTTTTCATCTACGTCGCAGAGGCACGAAACGCGGCTGTCGGAACCAACGGTGGCGCGGTCAGCGCCTACAGGCTGGGCGCCGATGGACTGCTCCAGGGCGGCCCGCCGCTCTCGACCGTAACGCTCGTGAACCCGCGTCGCCTGGCGGTTCACCCGGCATTGCCTGTGCTGTATGTCGCGACCCGTTCGCAGATCGTCGGGTTCGACATCTCCAACGGCTCGCTCAGGTCCCTATGCGGCGACGACAGGTTGCTCTCCCCCCCCTGCGCGACGAACCCCCGCGGCAACAACTCCCTGTTCGACATCGCGGTGGGCGCCGATGAAGACGGCACCTTTACCCTCTACGCGGCGGAAACCGGCCAAGCCGGCTCCACCAGCAACCGAAGCCGCCTCGCGGCCTATCCTCTGGGCGACAACGGTGAGCTTCCGGGCTTCGCCGGCTCACAGGGAATCGGTAACGACGTCGTCCAGTTCGAGGCACTCGCGGTCAGCTCCACGTTCGTTTGGGGAGCCGACACCGCCGTGCAGCGAATGTACCGCTTCCTGCGCGAGTCCGACGGCTCGCTGCCGGCCGAAGCTCCGACGCCGACGCCCATCAACTTCCCGACGCCAACGCCAACACCGACTCCGAACGAAGACGGGCCGACGCCCACGCCGACAGCCGAGCCGACGCCCGGACCGGACTTCTTCCTCCTAAACTTCCCCGGCCGTGTCGAAGTCCGCGAGTACCCAAACCCGGAGCCGAACGGGGACCTCGGCATGCTCTACGCCGTCGAGGAAGGCGCACAACGTCTCGGCGCCTGGCCAATCGACGAATTCTACGACCTGCCCAACATTCCGGCCAGCGAGTCGCCGGTCCGGGGCTTCTATCAGTCGATCGTGATCAAGCCCGACCAGACGCGGATCTACGGCGCACTCTTCCAGGACGGCACCGTCGCGTCGTACCGCCTGAACGAGAACGGTGGCATCATCGCATCGTCCGAGGCGATCACGCTACCCAACCCTGCATCCTACCCGACGGGTCTCGGCTACCTTGAGTTCACGCCGACGGGCAACGCACCATCCAAGACCGTCCTCGTGTCGCAGGGCGGCCTCGACCGTGTCGATGGTTTCCGTGTCCGAGAGGACGGAAGTCTCGACGAGAAGCCCTATACCTCGACCGTGCCGCGCACGGGCACCTTCCCGTCCGACATCGCGATCAAAGTCCTGCCCTGAGCGGGCCGGCCGCTTCAGCCTCGGCGCGACTTTAAAGCGGCGCGCCGAGACCGGCCGAGAGCTGGTCTGCGATTCGAAGCGCGAGCGCCATCACCGTGAGCTGCGGGTTTGGACCGGTCGAAGCCGGGAAAAGGCTCGCGTCCGCAACGTAGAGATCCCGCAGGCCGTGGAGCTTGCCGCCGGAATTGGTCGCGCCGCGCCGCGGGTCGTCGGACATACGCACCGTTCCAATCGGATGCCATCCGTCGAGAGCGAAGTCGCGCAGCGGCGTACGCGCCTCAGCGAGAGCACGCGCCTCATCGGGTGACGACAGGCGCGGAACCGAACGCAGCGCCGGGTAGACTTCCTCGGCACCGGCCGCAAACGCCAACTCCGCAGTGACGCCGATCGCGCGAAGCAACCGCTTTCGATCCGCCTCACGAAGCCGGTAACGCACCGAGCGCCGACCCCGTCGGCCCACGCGAACCATACCGGTCGACTCCTCGCGGATCGTCGCGGCAAACGAGCCGAGCCGCGTGACCCGACTCATGACTTCCTTGTGCACCTCCCCAAAGCCGGGAATGGACGGGGCAAGCTCCTCGGGACGCGGGAAGTGACTCCGGATCGAGATTCCCTGCGACTCGAGCGAACGCACCGCAAAACCCTCGGGAACGCTGGCCCACCCGCGAACGTCTCCGCCAAAGCGCGCGGTGACACGCGCGGTGGGATGAAGGCGCAGGTGCTTCCCGAGATGTGGGCGTCCCCGACCAAGCCCGCTGCGCAACAACAGGTGCGGTGTCAGAAGCGCGCCACACGCGACGACCACTCGCTCCGCAACCACCCGCAACTTACGCCCCGTCGCACGACCCTCGGCCGACAGGAACTCCGCCGCCACCCCGAACGCCCGCCCCTGAGACACGAGAAGCTCCGAAGCCCTCGCTCGCGTGTAGAGCGCCGCGCCGGCCTCGATCGCCTGCGGCACGTAGCTCACGTGCATCGCCTGCTTCGCATCCTGGGGACACCCCTGCAGGCACACGCCCGAACCCAGACAGCCGTGCGCGCCCCGCCGAACGCGCTCTCCCGCGTACCCCGTATTCCGCGCACCGACTTCGAGGAGCTCCGCGTTCCGCCCGTACGTGATGTCGGGAACCGCGGCGATCTCGAGATCCTCGGTGATCCGCTCGAAGTACGGCCGCAACGCCGCCGCGTCGAGATCGGCGAGCCCGTGGTCGGCCGCCCAACCGTTCAAAACGTCGTCGGCCGGCTGCTCGTACGTCCCGGCGCCCAGCACGGTCGTCCCGCCGACGCAGCGACCGAGGCGCAGGCCGATCGCCGTGCCGTACGCACTGCCGAGCTGAGCCACGTCGCGATCGAGCACTGCCGCGCCGGGCCTCGGCCCCATCTCTCCTCCGAGGTGGTACGCGCCCTCTTCCACCAGGATCACCGAGTGGCCGCCGCGAGCGAGCGACAACGCGACGGAGGCCCCGCCCGCACCGCTTCCGATGACGCAGACCTGCGCGCGGTCCGAGACGTCGCGTTCGAACTCTGCGCCGTCGTGCACGCGTTCGGAATCACGCAGCGCACGAAGTCGTTCGGGCGTCGGCGTCAATGCGGCCCCCACAGAGGACTCATTGCGAGGTCTGGCCTCCGGTACGAATCAGCCGCAGGACCGGAGTCCCGACTTCGGGCTGGCGAAGCACGCCTCGGTCCGACGCCTCACCCGCCGATTCCGCCTCGAGGCGAGCACGGTGGGCATCGCGGTTCGGCCCTTCGGCCAGTCGACGATCGAGATAGCGCCGATCGAAGCCGATCTCGCCCTGGACACGAGCATCCGCATAGTACGCGGCGAGCGCCGCCGCGCGCCAAGCGAGAGCGATCCGCCGAAGAGCACCAACCCTCGAGCCACACAACCGGTTCAGGACTTCACTGCGGGTATCGGGCGATGCCTGAGTGAACGACTCGCGAGCGACCCATCGGCTCGCGAGATCCAACTGTCGCAACTCGAGGCGAATCCCGACCTCGGTCCGGCCGACACTCCGTCGCGCGAGAACGCGCTCCCGGACGCCCGATTCCGAGGCACCGATCTCGACCGCACCGCCCTCGGGGACCAGGGTCGAAAGCACGGCCTGGAGGAGCGCCTCGTCCCGCCGCTCGCGTGCCTCGCCGGGAAGGTCGGCGAACCACAGCCGCCCCCACGCACAGGCGCACAGGAGGGCGGACGCGAGCTCGATGGCGGCCCCCGACCCGAGGACCCGGGCCTGCGGACCCGCCCCTGCGGAAGCCCACAGTCCGAGCGCGGTGAGGCCCGATGCCCCCAGCGCCCCGGCCAGAGCGAGCATCAAAAACGTCTGCCGGCGCGGCGCACGGGCGATCCGGCCGGCCACCAGTGCCGCCATCACGGCGTACGCAATCGCGAACGGAATCCAGGGGGATGCCTCCGGAGCGAAACCCAGGAGGTTCCCGGTCACCCCGAGCAGCGACAGCGCGAGCGTTCCGCCGAGCAACCCAAAGGCCGCCGCAGCGCTACCAAAGAGCCACCGGAGGCGCCGATCCAGGGGGTCGCGCACGCGCGTTTGTACCACGACCGCGGGGGGCCTGACTACGAATCGGGCACCGACTCGGTTGACCGCAGCGCCTGCCGACCGTAAACCCGGGCGCAAAGGAGCGCATCATGGAAACCGTAGGAACGTTGGCAGCAGACTCGGGCTTTCTCACCTTCGCCCGATTCTCGGTAATCGCATTCTTCGCAATCGTCTTCCTTCAGTCGGGCATCAACAAGGTCGTCGATTCCGAAGGGAACAAGGCCTACATGCAGGAGGCCTTCTCGCAGGCGCCCACCCTCCAGGGGATGATGGGCTCGCTGTTCTGGGCGCTCACCGCACTCGAGCTAGCCGCAGGGATTTTCTGCGGACTCAGCCTCGTCACGTTCAGCTTCATGTCCGGCGGCTTCCTCGCGCGTTGGGGCATGCGCTTCGCGACGATCTCGCTCCTCGCGCTCCTCTTCGGCCAACGCATGGCCAAGGACTACGCGGGTGCCGCGGTCGTGGCCGCGTACTTCGCGGTCGCATTGCTCGGCAACCTGGTCTTCGCGCTCGGGCGCTAGCCCGATTTACTTGTCGAGCTCCTCGCGGACCGAATAGAACTTCTGCCGCGCCTCGGTGACGAATCCGTCGAGGTTGCGGCGGTGGTTCGCGATAAAGCTCGTGTCGCCACCGTTCAACACGACGAGTGGCTTCATCGCGCCGCAGCGAGCGAGCGGCTCTTCGGCCTCATCGAAGAGCGTGACGAGGATCGGGCGCGAGTTGAGTTCGCGCGAGTACTCGATCTTGATGGCTGGCATCATTTGGGCCATCACATGACAGTAACCGGTGGTTCGGTAGTAGACGTCGTCGACCTGGAACCACGGCACCTCGTCTCGCAGGAGGTCGGAGTGCGCCGAGCCGAGCAGATCACCCCATACCTGGATCAGGCGCATCAGTTCGACGTTCCTCGCGTTGATTTGACGCGAGGTTGCCGGGTCCTTCTGCAGCCCTTCGACGTAGGCCTCGAGGTGCTCGACGGCCGTGCGGTAGCGATCCTCGGCCGACGGGAACGCCCACTTCTCGGGGTCGTTGCGTAGCAGGTTGTCCGCCTGCACAAGGTTCTCGTCGTACTCGTCGCTGGAGATCTTGGTGAGGTGGTCCTTGAAGACCCGGACCGTCTCACGCAGGGCCTGCAGGATTCCCATCTGCCGGCTCGCATTATTGTCGGCCATGAGCGTCGGACCCCAGATGACCAGATCGTTCGGCCGCCACCCCGTCATCCCCCGCAGCTCCGTATCCATGATCGTCGCGGTCCCCGTGCCGAAGGCCACTCCGGGAAGCGACCCCTCGGGCACCGCCCCGATCCAGTCGATCTCCAACTCGTTGTGCGCCTTCTGACCGAAGTGCAGAACGAGCGGCGAGACGAGGAACACGAGGGCCATCAAGACCGCGAGGATAGGGACGAGACGTCGCATCAGCCAGTACGCTCCTTCAATCGATCGACGATCTGCACCGTCGCCGAATTCATCGCTGCGCGGGTCGCCTGGGCGAGCGCGCTTTCGGCCACCGCGGTGCTCGCGCTGCCGAAACCAAACAGAGAGAAACCACTTGTAGCGTTCTCCGAGGTGAAACTCCCGTTGGCTACCGCAGTCCCAACTATGCGTCCATTTCGCGCGTCGACGATGTTCAGATCGACCCCGACCTGCCCCGTTCGGCGCGCGACCGACTCCTGGTAGCCCGGATTCGCAACCGCGAGCCCCAGCCCCGTGTACGCGGCGGGGCTGTTCCCCGCGATCGCGCCGGCGATCCCGAGCGCGACGCCGATCAAACCGAGGCTACTACCAGTGCCCGACTCGTCGGACTCCGATATCTCGTTGAACTCGGTCACCGCGCCGCGAAGCAGATAGGGACCGGCCTCGCCCTTGCCCACGAGACGATCGATGCGATCGCGGTTCTGCCAGTAGTAGTCGTAGTCGATGACGATCAGGTTGCCGACGTTCGAGAGCGCGCTCACGAGCTGCGTCTGAACGCTCTCCCCGACATGAGCAGAGAGCTGTTGCCGGGGCGGCGTCCAACCGATCGGCCGCGGACCGTGCGGGAGGACCCCCCAGCTGCCCGGGCCGTACACGATGCTCTGGACGGGCGGTCCGGCGACAGCAGAATCCGCCTGAAGAGCGAAGGGTTCGACGGCGACGACGAAGCGGGGAAACCGCGGATCGTACGGCACCCGGACCAGCGGCACCTCGGCCGCCTCCGGAGCGTACGGCTCGGCCTGCACACCGGCCGCGTCCACCCTGGCGCGGGTACAGCCGCCGAGCGGCGCGAGGAAGAAGGCAGCCATCACGAGGCTGGCAAGGAATCGAGATCGTGCGGGGTTGCGCATCGGGGTCCTCTCCCGGGCGCTAGGCTCGAGCCCCGCACCCTGTTGAAGTCGCAAAGTCGCTGCGAAAGCGAACACGAGCCCCTGTGCGAGGTGACGGCACCCGGGTGAATTATTGCCTCGACCGATGGATCAGGGGCGAGGCTTCGGTGGGGACGGGAGCTTTTCGTGATTTCGGCCGGATGCAGGAGCCACTACCGGTGCAGGATCTCTGCGAGCGCGTCGCCGAGGCTGCGATAGCGAAAGCGATAGCCCGCGGCCTCAGCCCCCGCCGGTAGGACCCGCTGCCCGGTGAGCAGCATCTCGGCCATCTCTCCCAACGCCAGGCGCATGGCGAACGGCGGTACGGAGATCCACGAGGGGCGCCGCATCGCCGCGCCGAGGGCGCGCGAGAAATCGGCCATCGTCCGGGCATCGGGCGCCACGACGTTGATCGGGCCCACCATCCGATCGTTCGTCAGCGAGTCGACCAAAAGCGCTACCACGTCCTGCTTGTGGACCCACGAGAGCCACTGCTTCCCGCTTCCGATCGGGCCTCCGAGGAACATCTGAAACGGCACGATCATCCGCTCGACCGCTCCGCCGCCCTCCCCGAGAACCACGCCGATGCGCGGCAGAACGAGACGCACACCCAGCTCCGAAACCTGCGCCGCCTCCGCCTCCCAGTCGACGCAAAGGCGAGCGAGGAAATCGTCTCCGGGTGGTGCGCTCTCGGCAAGCTTCTCGTTCCCACTCGGACCGTAGTAGCCCACCGCCGAAGCGCTCACGAAGACCGATGGCCGGTGCGCCACGAGCGCGCACGCATCGACGAGTGATCGGGTCGTCGCAATCCTGCTTCGTCGCAGCGCGTGCTTGCGACCTGGCGTCCAACGGCCTTCGGCTATCGACTCTCCCGCGAGATTGATCACGGCATCACAACCATCCACGGCCTGTGCCCAACCCTCGGATGAGCCCGGGTGCACCAGTTGGACGATCGAGGGGAGTCGTCGCGCCGCGGCCTCCACGTCCCGTGTCGAGACGCGCACGTCATGCCCAGCGCGCAGGAGCGCCGGGCAGAGCGCCCGGCCCACAAAGCCGGTCCCGCCGGAAACCAGGACCCTCATCTAGCCGACTTCCACCGCGAGGATTCTGCCCGATCCCGCCACAGGTGCAATCACTCTGCGGGTAGTGTTACCGGCGTTTGCAGTGAAAGTGCCACCAGCAGCAGATCTCGGTGTCCGGCGCATCGACCCCGCGGACAAGCCGTCGCCGCTCCACAGCGCGTTTCTGCGCGACGACCTGGCCGTCGTCATCGCGACCGACCCCGAGGAGATTGCGGCCCAACTCGCCGGTGGGCAGATCGCCGCCTTCCGGCAGGCCGGACCCCGCGAGCACCTCGCCTTCGACGCAGCCCATACCACGATCGGGATCGTCACGTGCGGAGGCCTCTGCCCCGGCTTGAACGACGTCATTCGCGCGGTCACCCGAACCGCGCTGCGCCGGTACGGCGTAAAGAGGGTCCTCGGCTTTCGATACGGCTACTCGGGCCTCGTCTCGGAGTGGGGCCACGAGCCCTGGGACCTCTCTCTGGACGACGTCGCTCTCGTCCATCGCAGCGGCGGATCGATGCTCGGCGTCTCGCGCGGACATCAAAAGCCGGACGCGATGGTCGATGGCCTTCTCAAACACGGCGTGGACACTCTGATCGCGATCGGTGGAGACGGCACGCTGCGTGGCGTGCACGAACTCTGCGGGGAGATCGAGCAGCGTGACGCGCGCATCAACGTCGTCGGCGTGCCGAAGACGATCGACAACGACGTCGGCTGGGTCCAGCGAAGCTTCGGACTCGACACCGCCGTCGCCGTGGCGAGCGAAGCACTGAGCGTCGCGTCGACCGAGGCCCGCAGCGCCTGGGGTGGCGTCGGACTCGTTCGGCTGATGGGTCGCGAGTCGGGGTTCATCACCGCATTCGCGTCGCTGGCGAGCGGAGTCGTGGACTTCTGCCTCATCCCCGAGTCTCCATTCGAGATCGAAGGGAAAGACGGACTACTCGACGCGCTCGAAGCGAAGCTCAACCGCAGTCACGCCGCGGTCATTGCGGTCGCGGAAGGCGCGGGCAGAGATGTGCTCGGAGTCGCGAGCGTCGATGAGTCGGGGAACGAGATCCCGCACGACATCGGCCTTCACCTGCGCGACCGGATCCGGAAAGAGATGGCGGCCCGAGGGGTCACTGTCGACATGAAGTACATCGACCCGAGCTACACGGTGCGCGGTGTGCCAGCGACTGCCAACGACTCGGTCTTCTGCGCGCGACTCGGCCAACATGCCGTCCATGCGGCCATGGCCGGTTTCACCGACATCGTCATCGGCCACTGGAACGAGCACTTCACTTTGGTCCCGACGACGATCGCGACCGCCGAACGTCAGAGAGTACATCTCGACTCGTCGTTGTGGCGCAGCGTGCTGCAGCTCACCGGCCAGAAGCTCGGAAGCAGTCGATCAGGCTCTGCATGAAGGCCTCGAGCCCCGCGTCCCCACTCCCGCCTGCCGCTTCCTGCGCGAGCCGCGCGACGAGATTGCTGGTCCCGCTCGAGTAGTGGAACACCGAGCCCGGATCGTGAGCGAGAGGAGCCCGCACCGCGTATCCGTAGCAACTGATCGAGCGTGATCGCGTCTCGCGCGGTTCGGATCGGCCCACTCGGGAACGGCCGCACGCGCGTCCACGTGGAGCTTCCCCTGCCACACCAGGACACCGACCATCGCGTGCAGCCAGCTCTTGGCCAATGACCACGAACGATGGGTCGCCGTCGCAACCAAAACCGAGGCGTAGCGCTCCGCGACGATCTCGCCGCATTGGATGACGAGGACGGCCCGGGTCCGACCAAGCTCCGGCGAATCCTCAAAGGCGGCGTCGGGAAAACGTGTCAGGCCAGCTTGGTCCACCTCGGGCTCCGGTACCGATCGCGGCCAGGCAGCGTCCGGCCACGGGGCATCGGGCGGCTGGCGGGCAAGCGGAGTCAGATCGTGGCGGACCTCGGGCATCCCTGGTCGTCCGAGATGCCGAGCCGGAATCCGAGAGGGCTGGCCGCGTGCGCGGGGCCAGGCTATATCCCGAGCGAACCGGGCTGCGCGTCGCGGCCCTCTCAGGAGAGACTCAATGAAAGCCGATCTGGTCATCCGCGGCGGCACGATCGTCGACGGCAGCGGAAATCCTTCGTTCACGGGCGACGTCGTCATCGAGGGCGACCGCATCGCAGCGATCGGCAAGCACAGCGGCCCCGCCGCCGAGGAAATCGACGCCCGCGGCAAGATCGTCACCCCGGGCTTCGTCGACATCCACACCCACCTCGACGCGCAGATCACCTGGGACCCCCTCGGATCTCCTTCGAACATGCACGGCGTCACGTCGGCCATCGTCGGCAACTGCGGCGTCGGCTTCGCGCCGTGTCGCCCGAAGGATCGCGACTACCTGATGTTCCTGATGGAGGGTGTCGAGGACATCCCCCAGGCCGCGATGAAGGCCGGCGTCGAATGGGAGTGGGAAACGTTCTCGGAGTACCTCGGCGCACTCTCGCGCCGCCCGCTCGGCATCAACATCGGCGCCCACATCAGCCATGCGCCGTTGCGCGTCTTTGCGATGGGCGAGAAGGGAGCGACAGATGCGGCTGCGTCAGACGAGGAACTCGCGATCATGCGCGAGAGCATCCTCGACGGCATGCGCGCCGGCGCACTCGGCATCGCGAGCGGGCGCACGACGGTTCACCGCACGCCCGCGGGAGACCCGGTCCCAGGTACGTTCGCCGACCGACGCGAGCTCGACACCCTCGCCGGCGCCCTGAAGGACTTCGGCGCAGGCGTCTTCGAGCTCGTGACGCTCGGCGCAGGTGGTGAGGACGCGACGGGCTTTGATCGCGACCACGAATGGATGGTTCCAGTCGCCCTCGAGAGCGGGCGCCCCATGAGCTTCGGACTCATCCAGTGTCTCGCGTACCCGGACGTCTGGCGGGACATCCTCGCGAAGGTCGAGGAGGCGAGCCGCCAGGGCGCGCGCCTGATACCGCAGGTTGCGGCACGCGGCGTCGGCCTATTGATGGGCTTCGGCATTTCCGTTTCTCCCCTTTGGATCTTCCCCGCCGCCGCCGAACTGTCGACGAAGTCGGTCGACGAGCAGCGCACCGCCCTGCGGGACCCCGCGCTACGCGCGCAGCTTCTCGAGAGCGTGAAGAACGAGAACGGCGACATCCTCGGCGGCATGGCCACGGTCAACCACGTGTTCTGTTTGGAGGGCGACGGCATTATGGCGTACGACCTCCAGCCCGAGCGGAGCGTCGCCGCGATCGCCAAGCGCGAAGGCAAGCACTGGGGCGAGGTCATGCTCGACTTCATCGCCGAGACCGACTCGAAGGGCTTCTTCATCGTGCCCCTCTTCAACCCCGATCTCGACGCCGTCGGCGAGATGCTCGCGCATCCGAACACGCACATCGGCCTCGGTGATTCGGGCGCGCACACGAGCCAGACGTGCGATGCCAGCTATGCGACCTTCGTGCTCGCGTACTGGGTTCGCCACAAGGGCAAGCTCACGGTGGAGCAAGCGGTTCGCAAGCTCTCGTTCGACCCCGCACTCGCGTGGGGCCTCCACGGACGCGGGATCCTACATCGTGGGAGCTACGCCGACTTGAATGTCATCGATCTCGAACGTCTGGATCTGGAGCTCCCCGAACTCAGGCACGACTTCCCCACGGGCGCGCCACACCTGAGCCAGAAGTCGGTCGGCTACGACGCGACGATCGTAAACGGGAAGGTGATGATGCGCGAGGGCCAGCACACTGGCGCGCTCCCCGGCACGCTGCTTCGAAACGAGCGCGCCGTCGACTAGAATACCTTCCATCGCCCGACTTACAATCGCCGCGCTGCCGGTATGGCTCGCGCTAGTAGGGCCTCTGTGGGGTCTCCCCGTCAGTTGGTCGGGACTCGACACACTCCGCTTTGCGGGACTCGACGCCGGGCTCGCCCTCGCGATGGTTGGCGCGATGGGGCTCGCCGCGACACTCGGCCGCGTACCGAAGTTTGGTGCCGCGCTCGCGGTGGGCGGCATCCTCGCGTGGAACCTCCGCGAAGTAACGCGATGGCCGGAACATCCCCCCGAGGCCGTAGCGGCGACCGTGGTGATCGGGGCAGCCTTCGCCGCCTGGTTCGGATGGATCGCCACCCGCATCCGCGGCGGCCCGAGCGCAGCCGCACTCGCCGCAGGCCTCGGTTGCGTCGCAGGAATCCTCGCCCTCTCCTATCCGGGCTCCGAGACGTTTCGGCATCACCTGCTGCGTCACCACACGCTGATCGGGACGCCAATCTATTACGTGTTCGAAACCCCGCTCGAGGACGTCTACCGAACAGCCAGGTCACCCGCCGCGACGACCCGCGCGCCGAGCGACGGTACCCCCGCCGAGAAGAGGCACGCAGTTGCCGGTGGCGATCTCGTCTTCGTCCTCGTCGACACCCTGCGTGCCGACCAACTCGACCGCGGGATGCCGCGAACCGCCGCCTGGGCCGAGTCGGGCTTTCGCTTCGACGACGTCGTCGCCAACACCAGTTGGACCAGGCCTTCGGTCGCCAGCATGTTCACCGGCCTTGCCCCCGAGGAACACGGCGCGACCGGCCAGGCCGATGGCCTCCCCGAGAACAGGCCCACGCTTGCCGAGCGACTGCAGCGGCGCGGCTACGAAACGGCCGCGTTCGTGTCGAACTACGGAGCGATCAGCCGTGAAGCCGGCTTCGCACGCGGGTTCGACACGTTCGTCGAGGTTCAGGCCGGGGACGATCACGCGACGCCGCGCGCCGAAGTCGTGAATGCAGCCGTCGAGAACTGGCTCGGGAAGCGAAGGGCGCGTGCCGGGTCCCGCCCGCTGTTCCTGTACGTCCACTACCTGGACCCTCACGAGCCGTACTTCGGCTTCGAACCGTCCCAACAATTCGCAGAACTCCGCGCCGCCTACGACACCGGCGTCGAGTATTTCGACGAGCAATTCGAGCGATTCCGGGAGACGATCGAGCGGGACGTCGGCCACGATACGACCTTCCTGTTCACCGCCGACCACGGTGAGGCGCTCGGAGAGCACGGCATCCACGGCCACGGCAACGCCCTATACCCCGAGCAGATCGACATCCCGCTGGTCCTTCACGGTCCGGGCCTCGCCGCGGGACGCTCGAACGCCCGGCTCGAGGGGCGCGACGTTTTCGGACTCGCGCTCCGGCTCGCCGACCCGGGGGATCAGCCCATCGGCGATTGGGCCGAGTCCGAAGACCGGCCGACGCGGTTCATGTCGGTGTACACGCGGCTGCCGGGAGCGGCGCACCGTCCGTTCTTCCAGATCACCGCAAGCCGCCGCCTCGACGACGGCGACGACGTACTCATCTGGTCCGGATACGGGAATACCTACGAGTTGTTCGACCGCGCCGCCGATCCGGAGTTCCGGCACAACCTCGCAGACGAGCGCCCGGATGCGATCGCCCGGCTCCGCCCGGAACTCGAGAGACGCGGCCTCGTGCGAGCCGAAGGCTCCGCCGTGCGAAACTCAAACCAAACACGCGAGCAACTGCGCGCTCTCGGCTACATCGAGTAGTCGATCAGCGCCGGGGTTTGCGCCGCCGATATTTCCAGGGCGGCTCGGGGTCCTTGTCGTGCCACAGCCCCCGCCCGGCACTCTTCGCCTCACGCTCGAGCGCGGCAACCTCGGCATCCTTCGAGTAGCGACGAAACTGCCACGCGAGCCCCTCGCCGACGATCACGTGTGCATAGTTCCTCCCATCGGGGAGAAACACCTCACCGACGACGCGACCGTACACATCGCTCGGCGTCGTCACTCGCACCACGACCTCCGTGCCTTCGAGCAACTCCTTCGATCGGGAGCGAGCTTTCTTGGAGAACGGCTGACCCTTCTCCGGCGCATCGATACCGAAGATGCGCACGTTCACCTTGCGACCGTCGCTCATCATCACGAACGAGTCGCCATCGAACGCGTGCTTTACTCGCCCATGAATCCCGTCAATCTTCCGCGCGGACGGGGTAGTCTCTTCTCCCTGCGCACACGCCGGCAGGAAGAGGGCCCACAGAAGGATCCAGACACGATGGGGCTTGATCATCATCACGTTGCTTCTCCCCTCTCCCGCCCTACGCCGGCGGATAGTTCGTATCGAGAAGGTCGCCGGGGGTCAGGTCCCAGCGAAGGCCCTCCGCCGCTGGACCAGTCTTTCGCGCGAGAGCCGCAACCGCGAGGGAGCACGCCGTGCGGTGAAGGCCGCGCACCGGCATCGTCCGGGTGAGCGCGAGCATGCGGCCCGGCTCGCCTTCGCCGAGGCGAAGGATCTCGAAACCCGTCTCGGCATTCAGCAGAACGCGCATTGCCTCCGAACTGAACCGCCAGAAGTCCCACGGCTGCTCGTGCGGTGGCCAAGCGGGATGCGTCGCGATCAAGACGAGGCCGCCCGGCTTCAACACGCGATTGATCTCGAGCACGACCTTCCAGGGCATCGCCAGGTGTTCGAAGACGGAAATCGCGAACACGGCATCGAAGGACTCGGCCGGGAGGCTCGCGGAGAGCGCGTGCGCGTCGCCGACCACATCCACATCCTGCCCGGCGCGGACGTCGAGGCCGACGAGATCCACGTGCGGCGCGAGGTCGTTCCGGTGGCGAACGCCGGTCACGTTCCGCGAGCCGAGTTCCAGAACCCGCGGCGCCTGCTGCGCGTTCACGCGGGTGGTGAAGTCCTGCACGATCTCGTAGTAGGCCTGCCCGTCGGCGCGCCTCCGAAACGGAGCCAACAGGAGCGAGGCCAGTTCCAGGGCCACGTAGAGCCCTGCATCGTAGGCGAGCCGGCGGCTCCCCCGCTCCCGCCACAACGCTGCAACTCGTTGCCACCGCGTCCCCATCGTTCTTCCGCGGATAGCGCACGAGAGACCGCGCCGCGAACGCTGGGACTTGCGACCACCAACACCAATCGCGAGAAAAGGGGCATGCAACGTTTTGCGGTGGTCATGGCCGGCGGCTCCGGCGAACGGTTCTGGCCGGCCAGTCGGCGGGCGCGGCCCAAGCAGCTCCTGCGCCTCACCGACCCGGATCGCTCCATGCTCGAAGAGGCGATCGACCGGATCGCACCACTGATCCCCCGGGAAAACGTCCTCATCGCAACCAGCGAGCTCCTACAGGGCCCGATCCGGGACGGAATCCCGAATCTCCCTCCCGAAAACGTGATCGGCGAGCCGGCGAAGCGAAATACCGCGGCGTGCCTCGCGCTTGCGGCGGCGCATCTCGAGCAGCGCTTCGGCGACCCGCGCGAGCTTTCCATGGCGGTGCTGACGGCGGACCATCTCATCGGCAATCCCGACGAGTTCCGGTCGACGGTGTCTGCCGCACTCGACTTCTCGACCGCGAACGACGCGCTCGTGACGATCGGCGTGCATCCCACCCGCCCCGACACCGGGTACGGCTACATCGAAGTCGAGGAAGCCGTCGCGGAAGCCGAGCTCCGCAGCGGCGCTCGTCCGGCGATCCGACCGGTCCTGCACTTCCGCGAAAAGCCCGACAGGCCGACGGCCGAAGAGTACGCCTCCTCCGGACGACATCTCTGGAACGCCGGCATGTTCTTCTGGCGGGTCTCCACGTTCCTCGACGGTCTTGCCACCTCGATGCCCGCGCTGCGAACCGCCACCACCGGGATCGTCGACGCTCTCGGCGAAGGCGACGCGGGCGCACCGCGCGTCGCGGAACTTTTCGGCGCCCTCGAGGACATCTCTGTCGATTACGGCCTCATGGAACGCGCGAACAACGTTTACGTGATCCCCGCCACATTTCCCTGGGACGACGTCGGGTCGTGGGACTCCCTCACGCGCACGCGAGAGACCGACGCCGACGGAAACATCACGACCGGTGAGCCCGTCCTAATCGATTCCAAGAATTGTGTGGTCTACGACGAAACCGGAAGCGGCACCGCCGTTGCCGTCGTCGGCCTGAGCGACGTCATCGTCGCCACAACGCCCGACGGAATCCTGATTTGCCGCAAGGACAATGCGCAGGACGTGAAAAAGGCCGTGGCGGAGCTCCGGCGGCGGGGGCGCGAGGGCTTGACCTGATTCACAACTCCGGCCGACCGCGAACCCTTGCGGGAGAACGGTGGAACGGCCGCTCGGGGGCCTCTTTTGGCCTCGCCGGATCCGCAGGCTAGGCTGAACCCATGGGCAGTCCGCGGTCGGTAAAGCAGGTAGCAGGGACGATCCGACTGCGCGCAGCCGAGGTCTTCGAGAAGCAGCGCGAGAAGATGCGCCGCAACCTCGGAACCGCGATCGACGGCCGAGACCCCGAAGGAGTCCACGACATGCGCGTGGCCTCGCGTCGTCTGCGCGCGGCGCTCGCCCTGTTCGCGCCTTGGCTCGAGAAGCGCGAAGTCCAACGGACCGGCAAGCTGTTGCGACGGCTCACTCGCGCACTCGGCAGCGTACGCGAGCTCGATGTTCTGCGGATGCGCTTCGAGGATCTGGCCTCGAAGGCGAGTCCCGAGCGGAAGCTCGCAATCGAGATCATCGACAGTCGCATCGCGCGAGCACGCGTTCGTGCGCGAGGCCGAATGATCAAGTCGTTCGCCTCCATCGACCTGGACGAGGTGGATACACGCCTGCGTTCGCTCGCGGGCGCCCCGCCGGCTTGGGCCATCGAAGGCGCCGAGGAGAGCGGGCTGGACGCGGGCATCCCCTGGGATCCTCCGAGCCTCGACACGACTCCCGACGAGCCCATCGAGACCCTGATGCAGCGACTTGGCCCGCAGGTAAGCGACGCGGCGCGACGCATCGTGGAAACAAAAGTGCCCGGAGAGAGCGGCAGTCGAGAGGCCTCGAAGGCTCTCCACGAGATTCGCATCTACGCGAAGAAGCTTCGCTACCAACTCGAGATCATCGCACCCCATAGCGGTGCCGCAGCGGCCCATCTCGTCGACACGCTCAAGGGGCTGCAGGAACACCTGGGCGAGTTCCACGACGACTCCGTCCTCGACGAGATCCTCGCAGACAACATCTCGCGACAAGCGGCCCGCGCTCGCCCTCTGCTCGTCCACGAACTACGCCGGCTTCGAACGGCGCGACGCGCCGCGCTCCGTCGTGACGAACGCGAGTGTCGGAGCTCGCTCGACACCCTGCGCCTCGGCGGCTTCGCCCGTGCAGTCGCGGAGCTGTTCGTGCCGATCGAAGTGCCGGCCGTCGCAACCGCCCCCGAAGTGGCGACGCCTGGTCTCACTCCCACCGCGGCTCCCGCTGCCCCACCCGCGGACGCTCCTGCCCCGAGGGCCGCAGCCAAACCGCTCCCCGTCGACTCGAAGCGACGCAGCGCCCCGGCCGCGGGATACGCCGGCGAGCCGGGCCTCGAAGGCCTCGCGCAGGCACGACCCGACACCTCGGCTCCGGCCCGGGCGGCGGGCGCGGCGCCCAACGGCGCCGGACTCCCCGCGAAGAACTGAGGCTCCGCTCAGCCCAGGAGGCCGTACTCGCCGAGCACCCCTCGCACGGCATCTGGCCCCTTCACCACACGGGCGTGTAGACCCGCAGCGACCGCCCCATCCACGTTGATCTGGTTGTCGTCGAGGAAGAGGACGCGGTCGGGCACACAACCGAGCTTCGACACCACCAGGTCGAAGACTTCGCGATCCGGCTTGAGAGCACCAAGCTCGTGAGACGAGAAGCACTCGTCGAAGGCGTCGTGGAGCCTCATCTCGTGCAGGAATCGGGGCCAGTGCAGCTCGTTGCAGTTGCTGAGGCAGCCCACGCGGACCCGGCTTCGGGCCTCGGCGATCATCTCTCGAACCCCGGGATAGACCCCCTTGGGCCAGCTCGTGAACTCCCGAACGAACTCGTCGGGACCGATCGCGAGTCCGAACTCCGCGACGATCTCGCGGGCGAACTCGGCCGCTCCCGCCCGGCCGCTTTCGAACCTCCGCACGGCCGTGGACCGCAGCCAGCGCTCCCAAACCTCGGCCTCGTCGCCGGCTCCCGTCCAGCTTTGCCAGATGGGGACACCGGAAAGCTCGATCACCACTCCGCCAAGGTCGAACAGAACAACTTCGTATGGATTTGCCATGGGCTTGCTAGCGCATCTCGGATTCTGGTGTAGAAACCCTATCAGGAGCAGCGGCCTGCCGCTGCGGACCATCGAATAGGAGAATCCATGAACCTAGCGCGCTCGCTCATCGCTGTCCTCGTCGCCGGATCGATCGGGTCGACCGCTTCCCTCGCCGCTGCGGAGGAAGCCCTCTCCCCAACGGCCGAGGCCGGCCGCCAGGAGTTCAACATCTACTGCGTCCCCTGCCACGGTGAGAGCGCCACCGGGAACGGCGTCGCCGCGGCCGCTCTGAAGGACCCTCCCGCCGATCTCACCATGATCGCCGCGCGCAACGGCGGCACGTTCGATTCCGCGAAGGTCGCCGAGATCATCGACGGCCGCGAACAGATGCCGGCGCACGGCTCGCGCGAAATGCCGATCTGGGGCGACCACCTCGACGACGACGCGGACGAAGCAGGCGACAGGGAGTCACTGGTCCAAGGGCGTGTCGCACTACTCGTCGCGTACCTCGAGACGATCCAGGCGAAGGCACCCGCCAAGAAGAAGGAAGGCTCCTGAGAATGAGCTTTCCGCGCGAGGAAATCGCCGCCGCAGCGAACCGCTTTGCGAATGCCAACGTGAAGGCGGAAGAGGAGCGCAACTGGGCACCCCTCGCCGACTTCTATACGGACGACGCGGTCTACTCGTATGTCGGTCTCACCTCGGGCGGCGCCGTCGCTGCGCACGGCAAGGCAGAGATCCGCAAGATCGTCATGGGCCGCGACATGGAGGACTACGCGGGTTGGACGTTCCCGTTCCAGTGGATCGCGATCGACGGCGCGCGAGTCATCACGCGCTGGTCGAACCGAGCGCCGGAGCGACGCGACGACGGCTCGGTGATCGAGTGTCCGGGCATGTCCGTTCTCGAGTACGCAGGCGACGGCAAGTTCAAGAGCCAGTTCGACCTATACGATCGCCTCTCGGTGAAGGCGGTGATCGACGAGGCCATCGCGACGCGCGGTGGTGGTGCGGCGCCAGTCGCCGAGAAGAAAAAAAACAAGAAGTCGAAGAACAAGAAGAACAAGAACAAGAAGAAGTCCGGCAAGGGCAAGAAGAATTGAGCCGCCTGCCCGGAGCCGCGGTATGACCACGGCGAGCGGCGTCGCAGCGATCAAACGCCAACTCGACCACCCCGTCATCGACTCGGACGGGCACTACATCGAGTTTCTGCCCGAAGTGAAGGAACGCCTCCGCTCGATCGCGGGGAACGAAGCCGTCGAGGGCTTCGAGCAGATCATCTACGCGTCCCGCCTGTCCGAATCGCTCGATGCGGCGCAGCGACGCCAACTCGCACTCACCCGCATTCCGTTCTGGGCCCTACCCGCGCGGCAAACCGTCGACCGCGCCACGTCGATGATGCCCAAGCTCCTGCACGAGCGCCTCGACGAGTTCGGACTCGACTTCGCGGTGCTCTATCCGACCTACGGCCTCGTCGGAGTTCATCTCGTGGTCGCCGAACAACGCCAGGCGCTGTGCCGGGCCTTCAACGAGTGGGCGGCGGACGCCTTCGCTCCGCACGGAGACCGGCTGACGCCGGTGGCATCGATCCCGATGCATTCGCCCGAAGAAGCAATCGCCGAACTCGATCACGCGGTCGGCACGTTGGGCATGCGGGCCGTTATGATGGCCGGCTTCGCGATGCGCCCCTTCGAGGGTGAGAACCTGCCGCGGGGTGCGACGTGGCTCGATACGTTCGGGCTCGACTCGCCGTACGACTACGACCCGGTGTGGAAACGCTGCGAGGAACTCGGAATCTCCCCGACGTTCCACTCGACGGGCATGGGCTGGGGCACGCGCGTCTCGACCACGAACTACGTCGCGAACCACGTGGGTAGCTTCGCCGCCGCGCAAGATGGGATCTGCCGCGCGCTGTTCATGGGCGGGGTGCCGTGGCGATTCCCGAAGCTCCGGTTCGCGTTCCTCGAGGGCGGCGTGAACTGGGCGCGCGGTCTGTACTCCGACCTCATCGGACACTGGAGCAAGCGCAACAAGAAGTTCCTGCCCCACTACGACCCGGCGAATCTCGACCGCGGCGAGTTCGAGAAGCTGCTCGACCAGTACGGCAGCGAGTCGATGCGCGCCCACCGCGGCCGACTGGACGAAGCGCTGTGCTTCCTCTCGGACCCGGAGACGAGCCCGGAGACCACCGACGACTTCGCGCGCTGCGCGGTCGAGCGCGCCGAGGACATTCGCGACGTGTTCGTCCATCGCTTCCACTTCGGGTGTGAAGCCGACGACCCCATGAACGCGGGTGCGTTCGACACCCGACTCAACCCCCTCGGTGCTCGGATGAAGGCCTTCTTCAGCTCCGATATCGGCCACTGGGATGTACCCGACATGAGCGGCGTCCTCGGCGAAGCATACGAGATGGTGGAGCACGGATTCTTCGACATCGAAGACTTCCGCGACTTCGTGTTCTCGAATCCGGTGTCGCTGTGGTGCGGGACGAACCCCGACTTCTTCCGGGGGACACGGGTGGAGAGTGCCGTCGAGCATGAACTCGCGCGCAGCGGGCCCGACTAGGACTCGCCGCGGCCCAGCACCTGCCCCAAGCTCCGACGACCGTCGAATCCCGGTTTTCCGTTGGATTTCCGAGGCCCCCGTCCCGAGATCCAGTTGCCGGCGTCGGGGCCATCCGGTACGGAAATCGAGTCCCTTGCCACCCTAGCTCAGTTGGTAGAGCAACTGATTCGTAATCAGTAGGTCACCGGTTCAATTCCGGTGGGTGGCTCTTTGGAAGTCAAGTATTATCAATGACTTCCGGGACCGGACGAAGGCGGCGATCAACGTCCTGACCAGTCTTGTGTGACAGGGGTGTGCCAACTTTCTGCATCCTCTTCTGCACCCCGTGAATCACCGTGGTCGAGCGATGAGCACGGTAGGATTCAGCGGCCCGTGACGGCGTTCCGAGACCTTCGGTGAGCCGCGCTTATCGCCGTCGTCGTCGATGGGCAGCCAGGACTCCCGCTGCCAGATGTGAGTTCCCTCCACCGCGGGACAACCCAGTTGCACTCAAACTGCTCCGGGATCACCCCGGACCCACTGAGTCGACGCGGCGTCCCGAGAAACAATCAGCCACGGGCGATGAATCGCATCGCTTCACGAGCGCGTAGCAAGTCGTAAAGGACAGCCGGCCGATCCGGGGAGGCATCTGGAATTGCAGCCAGGTCTGCTCATCGCCCACGACCGGCACGGATCGCGCTCTGCTCGGCACGCTGCGCCGCCGCGCCAACCGAAAAGCACCAAAAGACGGATCTCGAGCCCACGCAGGGTGAACCGTCGTTGTCGCTACCGTCGAACGGCCGCCGACGTCGCCGGTCCTCGTCGGATCGCCCGCAGCGAGCCCAGTCCGGCCAGAACCAGGGCCAACACGGCAAGCACGTCGCCGTGCTGGTTGTAGAACGTCCGGCCGGTCCGCGCCTCCACGACACCGAAGAGCGTGTCCTGCGCACCGTACTCGCTGCTCACGAGGACGCGCCCGTCGGGCCCGATCAGCGCAGATTTTCCGGACCCCGTCGCTCGCAACAGATACCGCCGGTTCTCAATCGCGCGTAGCGCGGTGCTGCGGAGCTGCATCCGAGCCGCCGCTCGTGTCCCGAGCCAACTGTCGTTGGACAGGTTGGCCAGCACGGTGGCTCCGTTCGCCGTCACGCGGCGGGCCATCCCCGGCCGGAGTCCCTCCGAGCACAGGAAGATACCGACGGGGATGTCACTCGTCGCGATCGGGGAGGCCTTTCGTCCGGGGGTGAACTGGGTGCGATCGGACGTCACCCACGCCGGCAACGGGCTTCGCTCTGCGAACGGCAGGAGCTCGTTCTTGTCATATCGTCCCGCGAGCTTTCCGTCGTGGAGAAGGAACGCGGAGTTCTGCAGGATCAGCGGAGACAGCCCGCGGTGGTACGGAGCGCCGAAGAGGAGGTCCGGTCCTCCGTTCGCCGTCACGTCGAAGAGTCGGGCCCGCTCCTCGGAGCGAGGCCGCAGGTTGAACGCGATCGCGTACTCCGGCCACACGACGAGGTCGGGTTCGAAGAGCTCGGTCTCCTCGGTGAGATCGAGGTAGTGATCGAGGTCTTCCCCGGCGCCCTCGGGTTGCCAGCGGGCCTCGTGCGGGATGCCGCCCTGCACGATCGCGACGCGGAGCCCGTCCTCGGATACAGGCTCGGCCGGCCGCACGACCCCACCGTACGCGAGCGCGGCGATCACTGTCAGTCCGATGCCTACGTTCCAGGCGCCTCTCCGATGGGGTAGGAGCGACGGCGAGAACCAGGACGCGATTGCGAATGCAGAGGCCGTGAGCACCATCCCCGGGAGGTACGCTCCGCCGATGTCAGCGGATTGCAGCACGACGGAGCCCGGTGTCTGCGTGTGCGCCGCGAGTGCCCAGCCGAAGATCGAGCCGGCGCTCGTCCGGGCCCACTCCACCGTACCGAGACCCGCGGCGGCGAGCAGGGGGTTGGCGGCACCGCGTCCGGCGAGCCAGGAAATCCAGGCCGCGTAGCACCCGTACAGCGGCCCGAACGCGATCGTGAGTCCGAGGAACGCGGCCGCCCCGACGGCCCAGGGGACGTCGAAGTACGTCGAGATGAGATGCGGCATCGCGCTCGCGAACCCGAACGAGCCCACGAGGAACCACAGCATCCCGAGTCCGAACGCCCGGCCCGGTCGCACCGCCGCCACGGCCACGAACAGCGGCGCGAACGCGACCCACCCGAGGGCGTCCACGCCGAGCGGGGGAAGAGCGATTGCGTACAACGCGCCGGAGAGCGCCGCGAGGAGGGACGGGGCCGTCCGCCTCCGGTCCATCTACTCCATCATCCCGAGAGGCCGTTTTTCTTCAGGAGGCCCTGGTACGTGATCCCGAGCTCGCGCGCAGCGCGCGCCTTCTTCCCCTCGTTCCGGTCGAGGGTGGCTTGGATCTCTTTGCGCTCGAACGCATCTGTCCGGTCGCGCAGACCGCCCCCGTCTTCCTCGCCTCCGGTCGGCGGGGAGGTCGTCGTCGACGCGAGCGCCGGATCGTTCAGGAAGAACTCGGAGAGCGATGCGGCGGAGATCGGCCCTCCAGGATCCGACAGAAGGACCGCGCTCCATCTCATTCTCGAGCTCTCGCACATTGCCCGGGTACGGGTAGTTCGTGAGAACCTTCATGGCCTCCGGCTCGATACCAGCGACCCGCTTGCCGAGGCGTGCGGCGTGCTTCTCGATGAAGTGGTCTACGAGGTCCGGAATGTCCTCCGAGCGCTCGCGCAGAGGCGGAACCCGGACCGGGACGACGCGCAGTCGGCAGTAGAGGTCTTCGCGGAAGCGGCCTTCGGCGACCTCGGTCTCGAGGTTCCGGCTCGTCGAGGCAACGACGCGCGTGTCGATCTTGCGCGGGCGCGTCTCTCCCACCGGCGTGATCTCGTTCTCCTGCAGGACGCCTAGAAGCTTGGCCATCGGTTCGCCGCTGCTGACGAGGCCGCATGGGTGATCGCGCGTTCCGCGATCGCGCCGGTACGCGTTCTCGCCGGAGAGTCGCTCGTTTGCCTGCGCGAGTTCGGCGACGAGCCGCGCGCTTTCGTGCTCCAGGCCGAACGTCTCGATCGCACGTCGGAGTGTGATCTGGAGCTCCTTCGGATCCCAAGGCTTGGTGATGTAGCGGTAGATCCGGCTCGAATTGATCGCTTCGACGAGCGTGTCGATGTCGGTGTAGCCCGTGAGAATGATGCGGACGAGATCGGGCCGCGCGTCCATCGTCTTCTGCAGGAACTCGAGACCGTTCATGTCGGGCATCCGTTGGTCCGCAACGACGACCGCGGTCGGTTCCTTCTCGAGGATCTCGAGGCCCGCCGCTCCGCCCGCGGCGCAGTACACCGTGAACTCGCGACGGAAGGCGAGCCGGAACGACGCGAGGATGTCCGGCTCGTCGCCCACGACGAGGGTCGGGAATTTCCGGTAGTCCAACTCGGAACTCGAGCCCATACGAAGTGAGTTGTCGCCTTTGCCGGACTCTTGTCAAACGGCCTCGGCGGGCGGGGTGTCGCCTTTCGCCAGGAGGATCACCCCAAGGGTCGTTCCGCGGCCCGGCTTACTGTCGACCTCGATCCGGCCGTCGTGCGCGGTGATGATCTCGTGCACGGTAGCGAGCCCGCGTCCGAGCCCGCGCCGATGTCTTTCGTGGTGTAGAACGGCTCGAAGATTCGCTCGGCTTACTCGGGCGGCATCCCGCGCCCGTCATCGCGGACCTCGATGCGGACCTCGCCGTTCGCGGACTTCGCGGTGACCCAGATGTTCCCTTTTTCCTCGATCGCGTCACAGGCGTTCGCGAGGAGGTTCATGAAGACCTGATTCATCTGCCCGGCATCTCACTCGACCAACGCAAGCTCCCCGTAGTCGCGATGAATCGTGATCCGCTCGCGCCAGCGCGTTTCGAAGAGAGCATTGCGGCTCCTGGGCGACACGAAGCGCGAGGCGAGCGTCCCCGAGGTGAAGGGCCTGCGCGACGAGAACGACCGCTTGACGCGCGCTCTGGCCGATCCTGAGAAGTCGCCCAGGGAGCTGGCGTGGCAGGAGACGGACCGGACGGGCCATTTCATCTCGGAATCCAGCGTGTACCGCATCCTGAAGGCGCACGACCTGATCACGAGCCCGGCCTACGTCTTGATCCGCGCTGGGGGTTGCTTCCAGCATCCAACGAGGCGACCGAATGAGCTTTGGCAGACGGACTTCACGTATCTGCGCGTCGTGAGCTGGGGCTGGTACTACCTCTCGACCTTGCGCGAGCGAGGGCGAAGGCGGGAGTCGACGAGGTGCGGGGCGTGCACCGACCTCGACTGCGGAGCGACAACGGCCCCTGCTACGTCTCGGGCGATCTGACGACCTACCTCGGTCGCCACGGGATGCAACACACGCCAGGAGCGCCGTACCATCCGCAGACGCAGGGAAAGATCGAGCGCGACCGCCGCTACGACCGAGGCTCGGAAGCGGGGGCCGGCCCCTTCCGCTCTTTGCGAGGCTGACGACGTGCGAAGAGTTCGAAACCGATCTCTCCCTGCGTGAAGGAACTGCTGAGCAAAGGGTCCAGACTCGTGTACAGGCCGCTCGAGAAGAAGTCCGACCGATACGTCCCGACGAGATCGTACCCCGCACGGCCCGAACGCAGTCCGTCTAGATCCTCCTCGAAGCGGGCGAGCCCGCGCGAGTACACCGAGTTCGAAACGATGTCCGGCAACACGAAGTAATCCGGATCCGACGAGAGCCAGTCGCCGGGCTCTCGCAACTCGAGCGGCAACTCGAAGAAGGCGAAGGGAACCTGCAGCCCGATCCATGCAGCGTAGTAAGACGGCGTCGCGATCGTCGCCCCCTCGACCCGCGCCTCCGAACGCTGAACCGCGTCCGCCACCTGCCACTGTTGGTCGACCGAGAACCTCGACACCTGAGAGAACGAGACGGCCGCCGAGTACACCAACGCAATGCTCACGAGTCCGGCCGCAAGCCGTTTCGCCGGAATATCCGCCAGGAACATCGCCGCGAACAACACGAAGAGCGGCACGAACGGAAGCAGGTATCGAACCTCGAAGCTGTTCGAGAGCCCCGCGCTCAGGAGGTAGACGGAAACGGTCACCAGCAGCAGCTGGTCCGCCACGGTCCGCCGCCGAACCGCCCAGACGACACCACCCAGCCCGAGCAGATAGATCGCCCAGCCGCACGCGTACGGAAACGCGACGGCGAGTTGATACACGTACGGATGCCCCAGTCTGCCAAGCCCCGGAGCGAGATTCTTCTGCCACCAGAGCACGTTCTCCCAAGACGTAATCTCTCCGTAGAACGCGAGGATCTCCGCGACGTAATCCGCGTGCCACACACACAGCGGACACGAGACGAGGACGCCGACACAGAGGCCAAGGAGACTCCACGCAGTGAGCAAAACGAACGTCGCGACACTTCGCCTCTCGAACGCGACGCGGGAAATCGCCCACGCAACGGCGACGGCAGCGAGCAAGCCGGAGTACTTCGTACCGAACGCGAGACCCGCCAGGGCCCCGGCGCCGAATGAGATTCGAGCCTCGCCCCGGATCGCGAGCTCGTAGGATGCCCACACGATCGCGGTCATCCAGAAGACCACGAGTGGATCCGTCGAGATGTAGTGCGCCTGCATCACCGACAACGGCGCGACCGCCATCAGCCCGGCGGCGAAGAGGCCCGCGCGCACCGAGTGGAGTCGGGTCGCGAAGAGACCGACGAGGCCAACCACCAGGACCGAGAACGACGCGGCGACCACTCTGCCGACGAGGAGCCCCGACTTCTGCACCTCCCACGGAGAGGGGATCCAGCCCATGAGCGTCGAGAACCAGGTCGAGAGACCCAGCGCGTACCCCATCCCTGTAGGATAGAGGTATGCCGATGCGCGGTCGGGCCGAGCAAACGAGTTCAGACGGAGAGGAACGAAGTCGCCGGTGTACCGCCGCCAGAGCTGCAGCTCATCGGAGAAGGCCATGCCCTCGTCGATGCCCCAGTGGAGCCGCCAGAACCGGGCCGCGCCGGCAACCGCGAGAATCCCGGCGCAGGCGAGCCCGAGGGAGATCCAGCCGAACGGGAGGGTCGGGTCACGCTCCTCGGCCGTCATGGCGCTCGCATTCCGGATTTCGTCCCACGCATCAGAGTTTACGGGCCGCGGAGGGCCGTAATCCGCTCGAATCCATAGGCGGACTGCCAGACGCACGCAACCGACGGGCGGAAGAGCACCCGGCGAGCCGGCACGCCGGCCTGCAGCCCAAATAGTCCCGCGCAGCGGGAGACCGCCCCCGTAGCTCCACGCAGATCGACCGGCAGCCGCCCCGGGCTTTACCGTACTGCCCGTTCGCTGCCGGGATAGCCCTATGAATCATTGGGATAGTCCGGCCAACCTGAGGAGCCCGCCCAGGAGACCTCGCCCGGTCCTGTCCGTCCCAGCTCTCGCCCTCGTCGTCCCCTTCGGCGGTCGATGTCCCCGTCCCCGGCCGCTCCGGTCGTGTCCGCTGTGACAAGAACACCGGCGACCTGAAAGTCAGCGAGTCCAGGTCGAAGGCGCTCTCCGGCGCGACCTTCCTGATGCCGATGGCCGGTGGACCGGACGATCCCCGAATCGTCGGCTTGATTCGCTACTGCAACCAGTTCGACCCGCCGTACCAGAAGGACGGCGCCGTCGATGCGATCTGGGAGGCCAAGGTCAAAGGGTCGGAAGCGACCGCACCGGCCGTCTGCCCCGAGCCCCGACCGCCGCTACCGTACAGCTCGGCTTCCGCCGCCTTCGTGACGACGACCTCGAGCTTGCGGCGCTGAGTCGCGCCGCCTGAGAACTCTCCGCTTCCTCGGCGGACGAAGACGCGAACGGATCGCAAGGTTCGGGCGCATTTTCGTTTGCGGAGCCGGCGCCTGGCGAAGTCAACGTCCGCGGTTCGCAGATTTCATCGCGCGATCGATCTCGCGCTTGCTCTCCGCTTTCTTGATGTCGTCGCGCTTGTCGTGGTGCTCTTTGCCCTTGGCCAGGCCGAGCTCGATCTTCACTCTACCACCCTTGAAGTACAGCCGGGTGGGCACGACCGTGAAGCCCTTCTCGCGGATCTTGCCGGCCAGCCGGTCGATCTCCCGCCTGTGCATCAGGAGCTTTCGGGGCCGATCCGGGTCGGGGGCCTCCTTGCCGGCATGACCGTAAGGGGAGATGTGGACGCCGACGAGAACCATCTCGCCGCGGCGCGAGATCCGCGCGTAGGAATCGCGGAGATTGACCTTCCCCTCCCGCAGAGACTTCACCTCGGCACCCAGCAGCGACAGGCCCGCCTCGAACTTCTCCTCGATGAAGTAGTCGTGGCGCGCCTTTCGATTGACGCTAATGTTCTTTTCGCCCGCCTCGGCCATCGCGGGACCAGAGGTAGCAGACGACCGGAGACCCGGATAGCGGCTCCCCTCCAGGCGTTTTCCGACGGGCGTACAAACGCTAAGGGTAAGGACTGTGAGTCTCCTCGTGACAGCCACTCTAGCCAGTGCCCTCGCCGCCGTGTTCGGCGGCATCCTGCTGGTCCGCCGGGCCGATGCCCGCAGCGCCTCGCCCGCGGGGGCCGCGGACCCGGCCCCCGCCGATCCGACCACTCCCCTCGGACGACTCAAGGGGGTGATTCAATCCGGCGACTGGGGAGCCGCCCTTCCGTCCCTCCTCGCCCTCGGCGGCATCCTCGGTGTCATGCTCTTCGGCGCACTGGCTCTGATCTTCGCACTCGACCAGGCGCGCAGCGGCTGGCCGATGCTCATCCTGGCCATCCTCACGGCCGGATGGGCCCTCCGAGAGTACCTCCGGGCCTAGGACGCAACCATGCGTTGGCAGCCACCGCCGCGAGCACCGTGGGTCGACCAACTAAACGCACTCGGCGAGAACCTCGACGGTGGAGGTCGCTCCTTGGTCTCGCTCGACGCGGCCGGGCTCCTGCGCGATGCGGCGGCCGGGACCGGCCTCGACGATTTCGGCGACGATTGGTTTCGGGAACCGCTAGGCGTCCTGCTGCGCTCGTTCGAGGAGGAGGCCAAGCTCACACTCGTCGGCCGCCTCATCGCGCGCGCCGACGTTCAGCGACTTCTCTCGAACCGTCTGCGGATCGAAGACCACGTGAAGCGACACCCCGAGATCGGCGACCAGAAGATCGAGGCGCCCATCGTCGTCACCGGTCTCGGCCGCGCCGGCACGACCTTCCTTCACGAATTGCTCGCGCAGGATCCGGACAACCGTGTCCCAATGCTCTGGGAGATGATGTACTCAGTCCCGCCGCCCGAGACCGCGACGTACGAGACAGACCCGCGCATCCTCGCCTCGCACCGCGAGATCTCGCTGATGGACGAAGTCGTACCGGCCTTCCAGAGCATGCAGGAAGTCGCGGGCGACCTCCCAAACGAGTGCATCTTCCTCGTCGCCCATCAGCTCTCGACCGACAAGTTCATCGGGGAGTTCGACATTCCGAGCTACATGGGGTGGACGAGTTTCAACGACCAGCGCCCGGCGTACGAGTACCACCAGAAAATCCTCCGCCTTCTCCAATCCCGACACCGGGGCACGCGGTGGGCGCTGAAGGCACCGAGCCACCTCCACCTGCTTCCCACCCTGTTCGCCACCTACCCCGACGCCCGCGTCGTCATTCCCCACCGAGACCCGCTCCGCGTCCTCGGCTCGCTCTCGAACTTGATGGCGTCCCTGCGCTGGATGCGAAGCAACGAGGTCGACTACGATGGCATCGTCGCGGCCATGAACTTCGGCGCGCAGTACCAGATGGACAACCTCTCGCAGCAGCGCGACGACGGCACGGTCCCGACAGATCAAATCCTCGACATCCGCTACGTGGACCTGGTCGCCGACCCCATCGCGACCATGAAGCGCATCTACGCCTACTTCGAAATCACGTTCAGCACGGCGTTCGAAACCCGACTGCAGGCGAGGCTCGGGTCACGTCCCCGCGGGGACCGCGCGGCACACGAGTACACCTTCGACGATACGGGACTCGACCTCGCCAAAGAGCGCGCGAAGCACGCCGGGTATCAGGAGCGCTACGACGTTCCGTCGGAACTCTGATGCGACCCCGTCGACGGCGGTACGGTCGTCGTCAGGAACCGAGACCGGTCGCCTCGGCGCTGATCTCCCACAACCGGTCCTGTACAGATTCCTTGGCCGCGAGCTTCGGAGCGCGCGTCGGCTTGCAGTCTGCGAGGTACTCCCCGCCCGTCTCTGCGTACTCCGGTGCGGTCGCCGCGTAGACGCTCGTCGCCGCGCCGCCGCCGACCTTCTTCATCCACGGCCACATGAAGAGGCCGAGAACGATGAACGGACCGGATTGCGACCGCGCGAGTTCGGTCCGCACGATTCCTGGATGCAACGCGTTCGAGGTGATGCCCTCGGCCGCGTAGCGCCGCTGGAAGGTCCGCGTGAACATCAAGTTCATCAGCTTGGAACTTCCGTACGCCTTCCAGCCACTCCACTTCTTTCGTTCCCAGTTGAGGTCGTCGAGCTCGGTCGTGAGGCCCGACATCTGCATCGCCTCGGAGGCGACGTTGACGACCCGGGCCGAGCCGGCGGCACGCAGGGGATCGAGCAGCAGGTTCGTGAGTAGGAAGTGGCCCAGATGATTGGTCCCATAGTGCGCTTCGAAGCCATCCGAGGTCTCGCGCCGATCCGGAAGCATGACACCCGCATTGTTCAGGAGGAGATGAATCGGGCGGTTCTCGTCCTTGAGGTCGCTTGCAAATGAGCGGATGGACGCCAGAGATGCCAGGTCGAGTTCGCGCAACTCGAAGGACTCGGGCGACAGAGCACCTTCGGACTCACGCACAATCGTCTTGCGCGCCTTGGTCGCCTTACCGATATCGCGGCAGGCCATTACGACGCGGGCTCCGCGAAGCGCCAACACCCGAGCGGTCTCGAGGCCGATCCCTGCATTCGCGCCGGTGACGATCGCGGTCTTCCCAGCGAGATCGACTCCGGCCGAGACCTCTTCCGCGGTGGACTTCCGATTCGGCTTGGACATCATCCACTGCCTACCATGCCGCGACCGGCCCCCGCAGCGGTTAGGCTCGCCGTGGGACTCATGCTAACCCTCGCCGCCATGAAAGAGAAGAGAGCCATGTTCAAGAGCAAGTGTTTTATCAGCCTCGTGGGTGCGACCTGCGCCCTGACGCTCGTCGCCTGCGCGCCCAAGCGGAAAGTCGACGACACGGGCACGGTTCAAGCGGCCACCGTCGAGGAGGCGGTCGTCGAGGGGCACGCCACGGTCACCAAGGTCGACAAGAAGAACCGTAAGGTCACGGTCAAGCGAACCGACGGCCACTCGGTGACGCTCGACCTCGGCCCGGAGGTTCAGAACCTCGACCAGATCGACCCCGGCGACGACGTGAAAGTCGCCTACTACGAGTCGGTCGCCTTCGATGTGAAGGTCCCCGGCAAGGCAACGCCCGGCGTCACGATGGTCGGCGGCGCAGACGTCGCCGAGAAGGGCAAGAAGCCCGGCGCCATGGGTGCACGGATAGTGACCGTGACGTCCACGATCGAAGCGATCGGCGACGACCCGCCGTCGGTTACCTTGAAGGGCCCCGAGGGCGGCACCCGCAAGATCAAGGTCGAGAACCCCAAGTACCTGGAGAACGTCGAGGTCGGTGATCTCGTCGAGATGATGTACACCCAAGCGGTCGCGATCAGCGTCGAGGAAACGACCAAGTAAGTCGCAACGTTCAACGGCGAGAGTGCGCGGGGCGGGGCTCCCTGCTCTGCGCACTCCTCCCGATCTCCCCTGCGGGGCACGCCGGATTGATCCCCGACGTCCTGCCCGAGCGTCTGCGCGTGACGCTCGAGTAGGCCGCCGAGAACATCGGCAAGTGGAGCTTCACGTGGGACGAAGGCCTGTATCTCGACTCACCCGAACAGTACGGGACCTTCAAGCTCGGAGGGCGACTCCAAACCGACGCGGGCGTCGTCATCCCCCGTGCGGCGATAGACCAAGAATTCGGCATGGGAGGCTCCGCTGCGCGCGCCGTCGTCCGCCGCGCTCGCTTCTACGTGTGCGGCACCACGGGCAAGCACGTCGCCTGGAAGCTCCAATACGACTTCGCGAATCAGCTGTTCGCCGACATCTACCTCGCGCTCCGCGAGATCGGCCCGGTCGACCTCGTTTTGCTGGGCCACTTCAAGGAACCGTTCTCCCTCGAAGAGTTGGTGAGCAGCAATCAGACCGTGCTCATGGAACGCGGCCTTCCAAACGCGCTTCTCACCGGCAAAAAGACGGGAGCATCCGCGTTGCAGGCGTTCCTCGACAACCGCCTCACCTTCCAGATCAGCATGTTCGCCGACACGTCCAACGTCGAGCAACTCGGCGACACCTTCAGTCAGACGGGTTCCGGCTTCGGAGTCGAGGTCGCTTACACCGCGGGTCGGCTCTACACGCAGAAGGCGGGGATTCTGACCAAGGCGGCGGTCGTGGACCAGGGAACGCGGACGTTTCACGGCCTCTACGTGCTGGCCGCCTGGCTCCTCACCCACGACCACCGACTGTTCGAGGGACAGCGCGGGATCTGGGGACGTGTCACGCCGCGGTGCGATGCGTTCACTTCCGGTTGCTGAGGAGTCTGGGAGGTCGCCGCACGCTTTTCACGTCTCGACCACGAGAGCGGCGCGTCCCGCGGTGGGATCCTGAACGACACCACGCTCGGACTCAATTGGTACCTCACGGACACGACGACCTGCCGCCGATCAATCTTGGGTCAGGCCCCAGCGCCGATCAGACGGCGACGACCGCGCCTACTGCACTCTGGTGTTTGATCCGGTTCTCGTCGTCGACCATTACGATCATCGGCTTGTGGGCGCGCGCGGCGTCTTCTTCGATCCACGTGAACGCACCGATGATCAAGAGATCTCCCTCGGAGACCTTCCTGGCGGCCGCTCCGTTGACGCAAATTACGCCGGAGTCTGGCTCGCCTTCGAGCGCGTACGTCTCGAAGCGCTCACCGTTGGTGACGTTCCAGATCTGAACGGCCTCCCACTCGAGGAGGTCCATTCCTTCCATCAGCGTCTTGTCGACAGTGATGGACCCCTCGTAGTGCAGGTCGGCGCCGGTGACGGAGGCGCGGTGGATCTTGCCTCGCAGGACTTTGCGCATGGGCTGAGTCTTGGCCATGACGATGCTCATCAGCGTCCGGACGACTTCGCGTAGAGCGCGGCCGTCGGGACCTGGTGCGAACCCGACACCCGGTCGGTGTCGGAAGATTTCGTGATGAGGTCCGGGCTCACATCTGAAGGGTCGACCCGGACGTTGTCGATGAGGCGGACGCCGCCCAACCAGATCGCCACCGCAAGCTGAACGGGCCGCTCGAGATTCGAGACGGCTTCGAGGGAGTCGACGTCGACGATCCGGGCATACTCCACGGTCGCCCGCGGCTCAGCGGCGAGAGACGTGCGCACCACGCTCTCTACGCCGGCCGAATCGCGCTCACCATCGGCGACCGCCAACCGCGCGGCGTCGAGTGCCTGCGGCACGCAGATCGCGGCCATGCGCGATTCCGTATCGAGTCGAGCGTTGCGGCTCGACAGAGCGAGGCCGTCCTTTTCTCGGACGGTCTCTCCGCCAACGACGTCGATCCCGAAATCGAGATCGCGAACCATCCGTCGGACGACGGCGAGCTGCTGATAGTCCTTCAATCCGAAAACGGCGACGTCCGGCTGAACCGCGTGGAACAGCTTGCTGACGACCGTCGTGACGCCGCGGAAATGTCCGGCGCGATGTGCGCCACACAGATCATCCGTGAGCCGCTCGACATCGACCGTCGTGACGAAATCATCGGAGTACATCTGTCGCGGATCCGGCGTGAACAGAACGTCGACGCCTTCCTCTGCGAGCAGGCGACGATCGCGTTCGAGGTCGCGGGGATACGAGACCAGGTCGTCTTCGCGGTCGAACTGAATCGGATTCACGAAGATCGAGACGACCACACGGTCGCCGCGCTCGCGCGCCTGGCGAACCAAAGAGAGATGCCCCTCGTGGAGATAGCCCATCGTCGGCACGAAGGAGACGGTGAGACCGGCGCCGCGCTGACGCGCGGACCAGGTGCGCATCTCTTCGATCTTCGATATCTGCTGGAGTCGATCTCCGGCACGCTCTGCGCTGCCCTTCACGTGGTAGCACTCATCGTCGCTCGGGAAGGCGCCGGTGTTCACCTCGTCGACGTAGGTTTCGACGGCCTCGGTGATCTGGCGACCCAGGTTCGCGTACCGGCGAACGAAGCGAGGCACCTTGCGCTCGCCCGTGTCGATTCCGAGCAGGTCGTGCATGACGAGCACCTGGCCGTCGCAGTGCGGGCCGGCACCGATGCCGATCGTCGGGATGTCGACGGTTTCCGTGATCTGTCGCGCGAGGTCGAGAGGCACGCCCTCGATCACCATCGCGAAGGCTCCCGCCTCGGCGACCGCGCGGGCATCCTCGAGCACCTTCTGCCGGCTCGCGTTGTCGCGCCCCTGCACGCGGTGTCCTCCCATGCGGTGCATGGCTTGCGGAGTGAGGCCCACGTGGCCGAAGACCGGAATCTCCGCATCGACGAGCGCGCGGATCTTTTCGGCCTGAGCGACTCCGCCTTCGAGCTTCACGGCACCCGCACCGGCCTTTAGGAACTTGCCGGCGTTCACGAGCGCGTCGTTCGTGGTCAGGTACGACCCGAACGGCATGTCGCCGAGCACCATGGCTCGCGTGTTCGCCCGAGCGACCAGCCGGGTGTGATAGACCATCTCTTCGAGGGTGACCGGCAAGGTCGACCCTTCCCCCTGGACGACCATGGCGAGGCTGTCGCCCACGAGAAGAATGTCGACGCCGGCGCGATCGATGAGGCTCGCGAACGTACAATCGTACGCGGTAACCATCGTCAGGCGGCGTTCCGACCCTTTCGAAGAGAGAATTTCCGGAACAGTGATTGGTGCGCTCACGACCTAGACCTCCCGGACCGAAGCGGAAGGCGGTGAGCGTCGGCGGAAGTTAGCCCGACTGTTTCACCCGGAACCACCGTGCAGGCTCTGCAGCGGGGCTCTCTATTCTCCGTCCCGGTCCAGCTATCCGTCGCTCTTTACGAGTCGACGGGCTATCTGGATCCCAGCGGTATGTAATGCTGCACACCTCTTCGCGCGCTCCGGATCTCCCGAATCAGGTCGACGCGTTCGTCGCCATTTTCGAGAAAATCGATCGCGGAACAATTCACGACTAGAAGAGGTGCTTCCTCATACGAGTGGAAATACGTCCTGTACGCTTCCGAAAGTGATTCCAGGTATTTTGGCGAAATGTGACGCTCAAAATCCCGGTTTCGTTTTCTCAGTCGCGCTTGCAGAACTTCGTAGCTGGCCTCGAGGTAGACTACGAGGTCCGGCTTTCGGAACTGACTATCATCGTTTTGCGCCAACGCACCAGAGAGTTCGCGGTACAAAGCAAACTCCATCTCCGCCAGTGTGAGGCGTGCGAATATCTCATCCTTTGCGAGAAGATAGTCACTGATCACCGGCCGGGCAAGGGCCTGATTCTCGGCCCCGAGAGCCTTTATTCTGGACTGCTGGGTTCGCCTTAGGGTCAGGAATTTCAGCTGTGCAGCAAGCGCCCACCTGGCCTGCTCCCCGTAGAACGAACGCAGGAACGGGTTCCGGTCGGCGGGGTCGAGTTCCTCCTGGGCACCGAACTCGAGAGACAGGATCTTTGCGAGCGAGGTCTTGCCGACCGCGATCGGTCCCTCGACCACGATGTAGGGGGATCCCCCGAGCAGCGAATCTTCGGGTGCCACGGGCGCGGACGCTACCACAGCCTTCGGAAGATCCGAACCGGTCGCGTCGCCGGGCGTCGCCTACGACTTCTCAACGATCCCGTCGAGCGTCGGCGGGATGACGGTGTCTCGCTTGGGCTCGAAACGCAGCGCGCACTTCTCACAGCCGAGGCCGATCGTCTCGGTCGCGTCGATCCCCATCCCCATGAGGCGACTGTAGGTCACGTCGACGAAGTTGCAGTAGGGTTTCAGATCGGCGGCGTCCTGCGCGGCGTACCACTTGTTGACCGCGCACTCGTCGAACACGAGCGAAACCTCGCCGTCATCACCACGCTCGACGTGCCAGACGAAGTCGTCTGCGAACTCGCGCTTTTGCGAACGCCTTGCCTGGGACTCGAGGTAGAGGCGACTCGGCGCCGTGAAGACGAGCGAGGGTCGGATGCGCCTTGCGCAAGAAGTACTCGAACGCCCGATTCGTCATGCCGCAGGCTCCTCCCCGGCCACCTGGGGCCGGACCTCCTCATACCTCTCCGTCCCCGAACGCCGCGCCGACCGACAGACCGAGTCGCTGCGCCGCCTCGGCGGCCGGGAGCTTTTCCTTCCCCACCCGCATCTTGGCGATGGTCAGAGTGCCCGCGTCCGCCCCGGAGCCAACCGCCACGGTGAGGCCGCCGTCCCCGACGCTCACCACCGTGCCCGCCGGTACCGCGGAATCCGGCGCCGGCCCCCGCTTCGCGCCATACAAGCGGCTCTGCTCCCCACCCGCCCGGGCATGCGCACCCGGCTGAGGGTCACAGCCGCGAATCAGGTCGTAGACCTTCTTGGTCGGCTGGTTCCAGTGGATGCAGCCGTGCTCGTCCCTGCAGAGGGGCTCGTAGGTGGCCTCGGACTCGTCCTGGGCGACCCGCGGCGCCTTGCCCGCGGCGATGAGATCCACGGACTCGACCATACCCGCGATGCCGGGCTCGAAGATCTTGTCGAAATACAGCGAGGCTCCGGTGTCGTCAGGCGAGATCTCGATCTCCTCCTGGAGCAGGATCGGCCCGGTATCGATGCCCGGATCGGTCCAGAACACCGTGAAACCGCCTCGGGTCTCCCCCGTGATGAGCTGCCACGCGAGCGCGCTGCCGCCCCGGTAGCGGGGCAAAAGCGAGGGGTGAAAGCAGATCGACCCGTGCTTCGGCGCGTCGATGACCGCCTGGGGGATGATCTTGGTGACGAAGGCCAGGACACCGACGTCGGCCTCCGCCGCCTTCACCTGCGCCTCGACCTCCGGTGTCTTGTAGCTCGGGGGGGTGTGGAGCGGGACGCCGGCCTTTTCCGCCTCGGCGGCGAGCGGGTCGGCCCGGTCACCCCTGGGAGCGGGCGCGTAGACCGCCGCAATGTCGTGACCACAATCCCGGAGTCCGACCAGCACTCGCTGGCCGAAGGCGGCTTGCCCGAAGAGCACGATTCGCATGACCCAAAGAGCTACCACGGCGAGGCTTTCTGTTTCCAAGGCTCGGAGGCGGTGGTACATCTGGGAAGATCGGCGGGCAGCTGTGGCCCGCATCCCAAGAATTGATTCCCGGAGGAACAAGCACAAGATGAGAGCGTTGCGATCGTGGAGCATCACCCTGGCCGGATGCATCGCCGGCACCACCCTTCTCCTCGCCGGCTGCACCCAGCCCGACACCGCCGACACACCGACGCCGGCGGCCGAGGCACCTGCCGCGACGGAACCTGCCGCCGCCAAGGCGAGTGCCGTTCCGATCATCATCGACGAACTCTACGTCGACGCGGAGGCCGAGCCCGATGAAGGGACCCCGCCGCTGATCGTGATGTTCACGTCAATCGTGGAGGACCACACCGGCGACTTCACCTGCGAGTGGGACTTTGGGGACGGCACACCCAAGTCGAGCGAGCTGAACCCGAAGCACACCTACAAGAAAGAGGGCGACTTCATCGTGACCCTCGTCTGCAAGGACACGAAGGGCGTCGAGGGCGAGACCGAGATCGACGTCACTGTCTACGAGTACGAGTAACGCTCGTCCGCTCTACGGCGGATGTGAACGGCCCGCCGCGCACTGCACGGCGGGCCGTTTTTCTCTCAGTCCAACGCGTCGAGGGCAGCGGCGAGTTCTGCCGCGACGCTTCGGCAGGCCTCGTCGGTGCGGATGAGGGCGTTGTTGATCTCGAGTTCGACGTAACCGATGCCGTGCGCCCGCCCATGGCGACGCGCGGCATAGATGAGTCCGTCGAGACCCGAGTAAGGCTGGTTGTACCTCACGATGAAGCCTCGGCCCTTGAGCGCCAAGCCCAAACCGCGCGCCAGCGGCTCGTGGTCGTCGAAGAGAACACCCATGTCGAGCCGGCGCGTCCGACCGTCCATCGCCGGCGTGAAGCTATGGAGGGAAAGGAGCCGGACCGTGCGCCCGTCCGCCTCGCGGCGCGCGCGCGCGACCATCCGGTCCACCCGGTCGTGGTACGGCTCGTGGTAGAGCGCCAGTCGCCGGCGTCGTTCGACCTTCGTGACCTTGGCGTTGGCCGGGATCATCCGGCCGTCACTCCTCTGCGGGATCAGCGACGCTTCGTCGGGCGTCCGATTGCAGTCGACGAGGAGCCGCGAGTACTTCGACGCCACGCTCGGCGCCCCGAGCTGCTCCGCCACCGCCTTCATCACAGCCGCCGCTCCGACGTCCCAGCCGATGTGGTCGCGCAAATCCGCGCGTGCGAGGCCGAGCGTGCCGTATTCCCGCGGCACGGCGCAACCGCCGTGCTCGCACGTGAAGACCCAACTCGACTCGCGCGCATCACCCCCTGCCCGCCCACGCGACACCGTCACGTGGCCAGATGGTCCTGGAGGAGAGCCGGGAGCTTCTGCCACGCGTCTGCCGCAGCGGCCTCCTGATAGGAAGGACGCTCGTCACAGAAGAATCCGCGAGCGCCACCGTCGTACAGAACGCCCTCGGCCGAGCCCGGCACCTCGGCGAACTTCGCCTTCACGGCATCCACCTCGTCGAGCGGGATGAAGCCGCCCTTCTCCCCGAACAATGCGACGATCGGGCACGAGAGGTCCCCCGCCTGATCGAGGAGCCCGCCGATGCCGCCGCCGTAGAACGTCGCGGCCGCCTGGAGCCGGAGATTGCAGTCCGTGAGGAAAGTCATCCTGCCGCCCATGCAGAAGCCGGGCATTCCGATGCGATCGCCGCGGACGGCGAAGCATCGACCTCCGAGAGGATGCCTTCGTCGGCCAGAGTGCTCATCAGGCCGATCGCCTTCGGAAGATCCGAATACTCGGCCAAGCCGTCTTCCGAGCGGTAGTAGAAATCGGGTGCGATCCGGACACAGCCCTCCGCCGCAATCCGATCCGCGACGCTTTTCATCTGCCTGTTCAGGCCAAAGGCCTCCATCGCGACCGAAACGCCAGGAAACGGCCCGGATCCGGCCGGAGAGGCCACGTGAGCGGCCATCGAACCGTCCTTCGTGGCGATCCGGATGTCCTCGGTTTTGATCTCCATCACTCTACCCCCCGTCTTCTCTAATGATTTTAAAACAGGGCCCCAAGAGGCCGACCCACTTCGTTTGACACACCCCGACTCCGAGCTTACCTTAAAACAGCTTTATGGAAGGGCCTTGCCGGCCCGTCGGAGCGCCCTAACATGGTTCGCCGCGAGAAGACCAATTACGTCATTCAATCCGTCGCGCACGCGCTCGACGTACTCGAACAATTCAGCGGCGATGTCGATGAATTAGGCGTCACCGATCTCTCGAAACGACTCAAGCTCCACAAGAACAACGTCTTCCGATTGCTCGCAACACTCGAGTCGCGTGGTTACATCGAGCAAAACAAGGCTACGGAAAACTACCGTTTAGGCATTCGCTGCCTGCAGATCGGCCACACCTACCTCGGGCAGATGGGTTTGCTTCGCCAGGCGCTGCCGATCATGGAGAGCGTCGCGAAGGATTGCGAGGAGACGATCTACCTCTCGCAATTACGACGAGGCGCGGTCGTTCCCGTACAAGCCGTCGAAGCGGATCAGCCGGTTCGAACAGTGTCTCTACTCGGACAGTCGCTTCCGCTGCACTCGACTGCTGCGGGCAAGGTTCACCTCGCGTTCGAGTCCGAAGAGGAGATCAAGAACTCTCTTCCAGAGACGCTGACGAAGCACACCGACCGCACGATCACACGGCGTGTCGAATTGATCGCCGACCTGCGCGCGGTCGCCGAACGCGGGTACGCCCTCGACTCGGGCGAATACCTCGCCGACCTCGGATCGATCGCCGTTCCGATCCGCGATTACACCCGCGCGGTCGTCGGCAGCCTCTCGATCATTGCCCCCGAGTACCGTCTGACCGCGAAACGCGTCGAGCAGGAAGTGGCGCCGGCGGCTCTCCGAGCCGGGAAAGACCTCTCCAGCCGCCTCGGCTACAACCCCTGACCGCCCCGCCCCGCCCCGCCGGCCCGACGCCGACACGCGGGCTGCTGCGCACGATCGGGGCGTGGGAGTCACTGCCGGGTCGGCCGAAACCGGCAAAAAGTGACGACTAAAGAAACCGCGGAGATTAAAGAACGTCCCCACTTTGGGAACTCACCTCTGCCGCGCTGCGTTGACAGGCGGGGGCAGATTGCTACCAGACGGGGGAACACCTCGGGTAAGTTTTTCTTTCCCCCCGAGGGTATTTCCATAAGGAGGAAGCGTCGGCGTGAAGATTCTGGTCCCCATAAAGCGGGTTCCTGACCCGCAGACCAACATCGTCGTAAAGCCCGATGGAACGGGCATCGTCGAGGACAATGTAAAGTTCGTCATCAACCCTTTTTGTGAGATCGCTCTCGAAGAAGCGCTCCGCATCAAGGAGGCTCAAGGAGAGGGTGAAGTCGTGCTCATCTCCATTGGGTCGACGGACTCGACCGAGCAGCTCCGCACGGCGCTCGCGATGGGCGCCGACCGCGCGATCCTCGTGATCACCGACGGCAAGCTCGACCCGGCCCGCGCGGCCGAGGTGCTCGCGAAGCTCGTCGAGCAGGAGTCGCCTGAGCTCGTGGTCCTCGGCAAGCAGTCCATCGACGACGATGCCAACCAGACCGGCCAGCTTCTGGCCGCCGCGCTCGATTGGCCTCAGGCCACGTTCGCGTCGAAGGTCGACATCGAAGGCCAAGACGTCACGGTCATCCGTGAAGTCGACGGCGGTCTCGAGACGATCGCGTTCACGCTGCCCGGCATCGTGACGTCCGATCTGCGTCTGAACGAGCCGCGCTACGCCTCGCTCCCGGGCATCATGAAGGCCCGAAAGAAGGAGCTGAAGGAGATCCCCCTAGCCGACCTCGGCGTTTCGGCGGATCCCAAGGTGAAGCAGCTCAAGGTCGAGTCTCCTTCGAAGCGCGAGGCGGGCAAGACCGTCGAGACCGTGCAGGAGCTCGTCGAGCTTCTCCACACTGAAGCCAAGCTCATCTGACGGCGGGAGAACGAGTTCCATGAGCAAGAATCTGGTTTACATCGAACACGCCCACGGCAAGGTCCAAAAGGCCTCGGCGGTCGCATTGGCCGCCGCCAACAAGTCAGGCGGAGACACAGTCGCCCTCGTCCTCGGACAGGGAGTCGACGAGGTCGCCGCTCAGGCTGCAAAGCTCGGCGTCTCAAAGGTCATCGTCGTCGACGATGCCCGGCTCGAGAACTACCTGGCCGACATCCACGCGAAAGCGGTCGCCCAGGTCGCCAAGGCCGAGGGATCCGAAAACGTCGTAGCGGGTGCCACCGCGATCGGGAAGGACCTCTTCCCCCGCGTTGCCCACCTCCTCGAGGCCGGAATGGCCAGCGAGATCACTGACGTGAACGACGACGGTTCACTCGTTCGTCCCACCTACGCCGGCAACGCCATGGCGACGGTGACGATCGAGACGCCCACCAAGGTCGTCACCGTTCGCGGTACCGCCTTCGAGGCGGTCGAGGCGGGCGGCAGCGACGCCCCGGTCGAAAAGGCCGAACTCGCAGCCGACGTGGCCAGCAAGATGCGCTTCGTCGAGTTCGCCGAGACGAAGAGCGACCGTCCGCAGCTCACGGAGGCCACGATCGTCGTCTCCGGCGGCCGCGGGCTCAAGTCGGGCGAGAACTTCACCGAGGTTCTCGAGCCGCTGGTCGACGCCATGGGCGCCGCCATGGGCGCCTCGCGCGCCGCGGTGGACGCGGGCTTCGTGCCCAACGATCTCCAGGTCGGCCAGACCGGCAAGGTGGTCGCCCCCCAGCTTTACGTCGCCGTCGGCATTTCCGGCGCGATCCAGCACCTCGCTGGCATGAAGGACTCCAAGGTGATCGTCGCGATCAACAAGGATCCCGACGCCCCTATCTTCTCCATTACCGACTACGGCCTCGTGGCAGATCTGTTCAAGGCCGTGCCGGAGATGACGGAAGAAGTGAAAAAGCTAAAAGCCGGCTGATTTTTCCGCTATAACGCGCGGCTCCAGCGCAGGCTGCCGGATCCCTCGGCAGCCTGCCTGCTTTTCTGAGGGGGAGGCACCATGGAGGACCTGCAGGACCTGAACCGGGGTGAGACGCGCGAGATCTTCTGGAACGCACCAGAGATCTTCAAGGAGCACTTTGTCGAGCTCTTCGACTTCATCGTGCTCGGCCTGCCCTTCGTACTGTTCGGCCTCTGGGGCGCCACGATCATCTACCCGCTGTACCGGTGGTACGCGATCGTGCAGAAGGGCCAACCCGAGAACCGGTTCGACCAACTCGGGATCCGATTTCAACGGATGCTCTTCGAGGGCGTCGGTCAGGGTCGCGTCGTTCGAGAGCCCTCCGGCATCGCCCATCAGGTTCTGTTCGTCTCGTTCTTGATCAGCTTCCTCGGCACGTCGCTCATCACGGTCGAAGCGGACACGACGCTCGACTTCTACTTCGGCGCTTTCTACGGCGTCTACAAGTTCATGATGGATCTGGCCGGCGTCGGCCTGATCGGCAGCTCGGGGTACTTCCTGTACCGCCGCTACGCCGCGCCCACCCGCGCGCTCGAGCAACCGAAGCAGATGGTCGACAACTTCGAGAACGAGTCGGGGTACGGCTTCCCCCTGACGATGTTGTTCCTGATCGGGATCACGGGCTTCATGCTCGAGTCTTCGCGCATCGTCGCCGAGCCGAACAGCGCCGTCGGCCTCGCCTTCGTTGGTGGCCCTTTGGCCGAAGTGTTCCGCGCGATGGGGACCGGCGAGGCGTTCCACCACTGGGTGTGGATCGTGCACATGATCATCGTGCTCTCGTTCCTTTACTCCCTCACGTCGACGAAGCTGCGGCACATGTTCATCGCGCCGGTGAACATCTTCTTCAAACGCCTCGGCCCCGGCTATCGCGCGACCCCCGTCACCGACTTCGAGAACGCCGAGACCTTCGGCGTCGAAAAGGTCGAAGAGTACAGTTGGAAACAGTTGCTCGACATGGCGGCCTGCCTCGAGTGCGGCCGTTGCACCCTCAACTGCCCCACCGTAAACACGAACAAGGCGCTGAATCCCAAGCACCTCGTGATGCGACAGCGCGAGCAGCTCGTCGCGCGGCACGGCATCTCGTTCCTGTCCGCACAGATGGCCAAGTTCACGGCCAGGGACGCGGGCGGTGCCGATGACGCCGACACCGGAGGCGAAGGCGGCGACATCGCCCTTCGCGAAATCGGCAGCGGCAAGCCTCTCATGGGCGGCGAAGACGGCCAGGACGATGCATGGCTCGCCCAGGCCGACATGATCAACGACGTCGCCACCGAAGACGTCGTCTGGGGCTGCACGACGTGCGGCTGGTGCGAGGAAGGCTGCCCGGTCGCGATCGAGCACATCCAGCGCATCGTCGACATGCGGCGCAACGGCGTCCTCATGCGCGCAGAGTTCCCGCAGGATCTCGCGAAGTCCTTCAAGGGCACCGAGAACCAGTCGAACCCGTGGGGCATCGCCGCCGACCAGCGGGCCGCATGGGCGACCGAGATGAACGTCCCGCAGATGGCCGAGATCGGCGAGGACGAGAAAGTCGACGTTCTGTACTGGGTCGGCTGCGCCGGTTCGTTCGACGAGCGCAACCAGAAGACATCGAAGGCCCTGGTCAAGATCTTCCGCCAGGCGAACATGAAGTTCGGCATTCTCGGGATGGAAGAGAACTGCACCGGCGAGCCCGCTCGTCGCCTCGGCAACGAGTACCTGTACTTCTCTCTCGCCTCGATCAACGTCGAGACGCTGAACCGATACAAGTTCGACACGATCGTCACGCAGTGCCCGCACTGCTTCAACACGATCAAGAACGAGTACCCGGACATCGGCGGCAACTTCAAAGTGATGCACACGACCGAGTTCATCGAGAGCCTCCTCGAGCAGGGCAAGATCAAGCTCGAGAAGGACTTCATGCAGAAGCGCCTCACGATGCACGACCCGTGCTACCTCGGGCGCCACAACAACATTCACGAAGCGCCGCGCAAGATTCTCGATCAGATCCCCGGGATGGTTCGCGAGGACGTCGAGAACTCTGGCCGCAAGACCTTCTGCTGCGGCGCCGGCGGTGGGCAGTTCTGGAAGGAAGAAGAACACGGCACTGCGCGCATCAACGAGACGCGCCTCGATCAGCTGATGGAAGCGAAGCCGGATACCGTCGCCGTCGCGTGCCCGTTCTGCACGACGATGATCACCGATGCGACCAAGGCAAAGGGCATCGAAGAATCGGTTCAGGTCAAAGACGTCGTCGAGATCGTCGCCGACTCTCTTGAATAGCTCCGCCCGAGCACCGCGAAGCGCGCGCCCTGCCCTCTTCGGGTACGGGCGCGTGCTCGCGGTTCTCGCGATCGCGATCGCGCTCCTTGCGAGCTGCCGACCCACGGCCGGCGATCACGTCGTCCTCGAACCCAAGAGTGGCGATCCGGTCACCGTCACAGTCGAAGTCGTCGCGACTCCCCAGGCCCGCCAGCTGGGCCTCATGTATCGCGATGAGCTCGGCCCGAACTCCGGGATGCTCTTTCTCTTCCCGGCCGCGCAGCCGCTGTCGTTCTGGATGCGCAATACGAAGATTCCGCTCGACATCCTCTACCTCGCGGACGACGGCCGGATTCTGAACATCCACGAGCGCACGACGCCGTTCTCGGAGAAAGGCCTGCCCAGCGCGGGGCCGTCACGGATCGTCCTCGAGGTCGATGGCGGCTTCTGCGCCGAGCATGAGATCGCCGCCGGAGACTACGTTCGGCTCGGGGACCTCGACTCGCGGGCCGTTCGCTAACCTCCGAACCGATTGCGTACCGGCCGCCGGATATGGTCCCCTCCTGTACCTTGATGACCTTCGTGCAAACCCTGTGGTTCTGGGGCAAGATCGTCCTGGTCCTACTCCTGATCGACATCCTGCTGTTTCGCGTCGGGTGGTTCTGGGAGTTCAAACGCGAGCACCTGGCCGGCGCCGGCCTCGGGCAGACGGAGTACCTCCACGGCGTTACCGGTCGACTGGCCACTCATAATCCTGCGCGGCCCCTGGCCGTGGCGATCGGGAACTCCGTCGTTCGGATGACGGCGGCCGAGGGGACGATCAACCGGGCCCTCAGACGGTCGAAGGCGGGGACGAAGTTCCTGAACCTCGGCGTCGACTCGAGCCATACCGACGACGCCGCCCTGATGCTGAACGTGGCACGCGAGGCGGAGCCGTGGCTCGTGATCTACGGCTTGGCCTATCGCGACTTCATGCCTCGCACGAAGAAGTCCCTCGTCCGGCACAGCTTGATCGACTCGACGTTCGATGTCCCGACGATGAAACCCGCATCGATCGACGAGCGGCTCTCCCGTTTCGTCCGCTCACACTGGCGGCTCTACCACCACCGGGAGTTCGTACGCGCGATTCTCGCGCAGGAGTGGGCGACGCTGACCGGCTCGTTTCCGGCAGCCGCCTGGGCCGCAGAACATCCGCGCGCGCTCGGAGCCGCCGGTGCAGCCTTTCCACCCCAGTTCCTGGCGTCTGCATCCTGGCCGGCCTGGCAGCGCTGGAACCAGTCCCGGTCGTTCGCAGACTACGAGGCCTATCTCGCCACGCGCGGCCGACTCGCCACCGTCTACAAGAAGCGTCGGGCAAAACCGTTCGACCTCGAATCCAGCCCTCAACTCGCGGCCCTCGAGTGGATGCTCCGCCGAACAAAGGAAACAGGCGCGCGGATGATCCTCGCGTACTTCCCGGAGAACCCTGTATTTCGCGATCCGGAGGCAGCCGCGTACTTCAACCCGGAACTCTCGGATCGGCTCGCGGCCCTCCTCGAGCGTGAGGCCGCGCGCTTCGGAGCCCAATTCGTCGACCTACGGGCCCTACTCCCGGCAGAGGACTTCGTGGACCTTCAGCATACGAACCTCCGCGGGAGCCTAAAGATCAACCGGACCCTGACTCGCCTCGTCGACCAAGAGGCGCGAGCCGCGGCGTCTTCGGAAGCGATAACCGGGTCCGTGCGGTGACGTTCAACAGCTGGAGCTATGCCGCGTTCCTCCTGACCGCGGTCGTACTGCGCTTCATCGTTCCGCGCGCACTGGTCGGCCCGCTCCTCCTCGCGCTCAGCTTCGGCTTCTACGCGTGGGGCGCACCGGGCGACCTGCTGGTCCTTCTGCCCCTTGTCGGCGCGGTGCACTTCATCGCGAGACAAGCGGCCCCCGGACGCCCGAGTGGTGGACGTTGGCTCGCCGCCGGTGTCACGCTCTCCGTCGGGCTTCTCGCCTACTACAAGTACCAAGGCCTCGCGGTCGAGAGCGCGAACTACGTGAGTGCGCTCCTCGGGACGCCACTGGCGTGGCTGCCACCACAGACGATCGCGCCACTCGGCATCTCGTTCTTCGTCTTCCTGCTCATTCATTACCTCGTCGAGGTCCACCGGGGGAACGTGGCGCCGCTCGCCGCTCGCGATGAAGCGCTGTTCGTCCTGTTCTTCCCCACCGTCGTATCGGGGCCGCTAAAACGCGCCGAGGACTTCGCGCCACAGACGCAAGACCCGGCGCGACCGCAGGCGAGCGACCTACACGAGGGTCTCTCGCGGATCGTCGTCGGCCTCGCGAAGAAGACGCTCGTCGCGGACCAGATCGCGCCCCTTACCGCACCCGTGTTCTCGCACCCGGCCGGACACGATTGGGGCGATCTCTGGCTCGCCGCCTACGGCTACGCCGTCCAGATCTACTTCGACTTCTCGGCGTACTCTGACATGGCCATCGGCAGCGCACGGATGCTCCGCATCCGAGTTCCGGAGAATTTCGACTACCCCTACTTCCGAACCAACATCGTTCAGTTCTGGCGGCACTGGCACATGACCCTCACAGGCTGGATCACGCAGTACGTCTACTTCCCGCTCGGCGGGAACCGTCGGGGCCAGACACGCGCGTACGCGAACCGCTTCATCGCAATGGCACTCTGCGGGCTGTGGCACGGCTCGGCCTTCCACTTCGCTGTGTGGGGCGCGTACCATGGGCTCTTGCTGAACCTGTTCCACATCTATCAGAAGGTGCGCGCTCGCCTCCTTCCCGGCCGTCCCGACGGCTTCGACCACCCCGTCGCCCGCTTCACGAGCGGGCTGTTCACCTTTCACCTGGTTACGATCGGTTGGGTCTTCTTCGCCGCTGACCTCGCGCCGGCGATCCAGATCGTCGGGCGAATGCTCCTCCTCATGGAAGGATGATGGGTTCCGTGCGAAAGCGCATTCGAGCCGGCCTGGCGGAGAACGGACTGGTCGTGGTCTACGCGGTGCTCGTTGCGCTGTGCGCGGTCTACGCCCCGCTGAAGGTAATCCGCTTCATCTACGCGGAATTCTAGCGGGCACGGGCAAGGCCCGCTGCCACCACTGCCCGGCGTGCGACGCAAAGCGTAGATTGCTAAAAAATGCAGCGTGATCATCATCCTCAAGCCCGACGTGCGCCGCGATTCTCCCGCGATTCAAGAGGTGTTGGACCTCGCCGCGCGCTACCCCGGCGTGACCGCCCGAGTCCATGTCGTCGAGGGTTCGATCCGCTCGCTGATGGAGATCTATCTGATCGGCTCCACGCAGGAAGTTCCTCTCGAGCCGTTCCAGGATCTCTCGGCCGTCGAGCGCGTCGTCCGCATCTCGGAGAAGTACCGCATCATCGGTCGTCACAAGGGTCAGATCGAGTCCGAGGGATTCCAGTACCAGGGCATCACGTTCGACCAGGAGACGCTGCACGTGGCGCCGGGCCTCTGCGCCGTCGACACGCGCGAGCACGTGGACCAGATGTTCGCCGCACTGCAGGAACTCGGCATCCAGACGTCCCGCATGGGCGCCTACAAACCGCGCACCAGCCCGTACGACTTCCAGGGACTCGGTAAGAACTGCCTCCCCTACGTCTTCGAGAGCGCCGGCAAGCACGACATCAAAGTGATCGCGATGGAGATCACGCACGAGTCGAACATCGACGAGATCAACGCGGCGCTCGACGAGGCCGGCAGCCCAACCGGCGTGATGGTCCAGATCGGTACGCGCAACGCCCAGAACTTCGAGTTGCTGAAGTTCGTCGGTCGCCAGCAACGCTTTCCCGTTCTGTTCAAGCGCGGAATGGGAATCACGCTCGAGGAATCGCTCAACGCCTGCGAGTACGTCGCGAGCGAGGGTAACAGCCGCATCATCCTCTGCCTGCGCGGCATGAAGACCAATCTCGGCGACCCGCACCGCAACTTCGTCGACTTCGCGCACGTACCGACCGTGAAGCGCCTCACGCGAATGCCCGTCTGCGTCGACCCGTCTCACTCCGTCGGGTCACGTGCCGCCGGGCAAGACGGACTGACGGACATCCACCACGCGACCGCACAGGGCGTCGTGGCGGGCGCCAACCTCGTTCTGGTCGACTTCCATCCGGCGCCGACAAAGGCACTGTGTGACGGCCCTCAGGCCCTCACGCTGGACGAGTTGAAACCCTACCTCGAGGACATCGCGATCGTCCGGGAAGCCTACGAGAAGCGTCGCGACCTGGCGAAAAAGACGGCCACTGCCGCCCGCGGCGCCGGCGCCTGAGCCCGGCCCCTCGGGGCGCTAAACCATTGCCGTCCGCACTGCGTTCCTGCCCTGCCGCCCCTGGGCGGCAATCCGCCAACCCGATGTCGACGCCGGTGCCCTAGAGCCCGCCTGCGCAGGCCTGAGCGGCTTTCGCCAACTGCGGTACGAACTCGCCGAGCGCCTTGAAGCGCTCGTCCTGCGTCTGACCCTTCACGAACCGGACGTAGATCTGTTCGAGGACGACGGCCGTCTTGAACAAGGCGAACGTCTCGAACCAAGGGAGATGCTGAAGGTTCGTGCCGGTCCGCGCCGCATACCGTTCGGCGACTTCCGCTCTCGATGGGAATCCCGGAAGCATCGTCACGCTGCCGCCCGTTCCGCGCGGCGTCTCGTCCGCGGCTTCGGACCAGTAACCGAGGAGAGTCCCGAGATCGACCAGCGGATCGCCCAGACTCGTCATGTCCCAATCGAAGATCGCGACGAGGCGGCCCGGATCCTCGAGCGAGAACATCGCGTTGTCGAGCTTGTAGTCGTTGTGCAGAACGCTCACGCGCTCCGGCGCGGGGATCCGCCCGGCGAGCCACGTTGCAAGCTCGTCCATGAGCGGGATGTCGCGGGTCCGCGCACGGTCCCAACGTCCGTGCCAGCCCTTCACCTGTCGCTCGACGAAACCTTCGGGGCGACCCAACGCCGCGATCTCGGGACGAGCGGTATCGACGCTGTGCAGGTCTGCCAGCGCGTCGACGAGCGACTCGGCCATCCGACGTCGCAGGGCCGGCTCCTCGCCGAGCGCTTCCGGCCACGTCTGGCGAACCACGATCCCCCGCGACCTCTCCATCACGAAGAAGATCGCGCCGATGACGCTCTCGTCCTCGCACAGCACGACGGGACGCGGCGAGTGCTCGAAGAGCGGGGCCAGCGCTGCGAGTGCCTTGTACTCCCGCCGCATGTCGTGCGACTTCGGCGCCACCGGACCGAGGGGCGGCCGGCGCAAGACCATTTCGCGGTGTCCGAACCGGAGATCGTACGTCAGGTTCGCGTGCCCACCGTGGAACTGTCGAACCTCCATCTTCCCGCTCAGATCGGGGACCTGCGCGCGAAGGAATTCCTCCAGTCGAGCCTCGTCGAGACGTTCGTCAGGACGGACGTCGCCCGAAGCGTCGAGAAGATCGGTGTCGCCAGCGAGGGGATTCGTAGCCATGTTTGGCTTGCTAACAGCGGCCCGCGCGGGCCGTCAATCACCGCGTGCCGCGTCCGCGGCGGGCTTCGGCTCGGGCTCCGGCTCGGGATTCGGCAGCCCCCAGTGCCCTTCGGACCACCGAACGGCCCGGACACCGGCCCGCGGGCCCGTCACGCCCCCCAGCGCGGCCACACCCCGGTGCGCCTCCGACGCGCGGAGTGCCTGACCCGCCGCATTCATGTGCAGGTCGTCCATGAAGTGCTGCGGCCCCATCTCCAGCTCGAAGTCCAGGACGAACCGCGGAGCGAAGATGTCGTCGATGCGCGCATTCGTCTCGGCAATGGCGGCGAGCGATCGGCGGATCTCGCCCGTGCGGGGGTGCGGGAAGACCGTCGGCGTCACGATGACGAAACCGAGTAGGCCGCGCGACCGCACGATTCGCCAGAGACGGTTGTAGTTGTCCACGATCTCTTCGGGCACGCCATTCTGATCCGCGAGGACGTCGTTGGTGCCGAAGGCCAAGATGACGACGTCCACCGGGTCGGTGCTCAGGACCGATTCGAGTTGCCCCACGCCCGAGAAGAAGACCCGGTCCGCCGGCACATCCGATACGATATTCGGGCTGACCGTCGCACCACCCACGCCCATGTTCAGGATCCGGACGCGAGGATCCTCGAGGCGAGCCAGGAGCTGCTCGCACCACCCGAGCTCGGGCTCGAACCCACCGGGCTTCACCCCCTGCCAGGTCGAAGCCGTATTCGAATCGCCCAGACACGCGATCACGATCTCGCCGTCGCCGTTCCGGTCAACCGAGTCCGGCAGCGGCTGGGCCGTCGCCGGCGCAACAACCGCGACCAGGATCCCCGTGAGGAGCACCCGTAGGAGGCGTAGACGCATTCCTCCAAGGCTAAACGCCGTACGGGCGCCGCCGTCAAATCCGCCGTGCCGGGAAGCCCTTGCGACCACGAGCCCGGGCGGCAACAATCGCCCGGATGACGCGCTCCTGCCCTTCCGTTCTCATCGCCTTCGCCCTCGCGACCGGCCTCTGCCTCAGCGGCTGCCCAAGCGCCGGTGAGGACCCCGAATCGGCCGCACCTCCTGCGAGCGAGCCCGTCGCCGCCGCCCCGAAAGCGGACAAGGGGCCGCCGGCACCACCGCCGCCGCCCGCCGCACCGATTTCCTACGAGATCCCCGTCGCGACCTGGGATTGGGACGTCGACGCCGGCGACACGAGCGTTCCAGCCAACCAGGGCGGCCCCGGCTTCACCGGAGTGGGATGGGGGACCCGCAACGAAGGACCGGTGCTCGGCAGCCCCGAGGCCGTCCGCGGCGGCACCGCCCGGCTGTACCTTCCCGACTGGCCCCCCACCCTGCGGCAGGCCGGCGAGAACTGGAATACCTCCTTCAACTACATGGCCGGCGCGCTCTTGTACGAGAGCCTGCTGAGCATGAACCCCTTCACGCTTCAGCCGACGCCGGCGCTCGCGACGCACTGGTGGGTCTCCGAAGACAAGACGACCTACCGCTTCCGATTGAACCCGATGGCGCGGTTCAGCAACGGAGAAGAAGTCACCGCGAACGACGTCGTGGCGTCGTGGAAGCTGCGCGTCGACCCGGGGCTCCGCGAGCCGTCATCGGTCATGACTTTCGGCAAGCTGCACGAGCCGACGGTGCTCTCGAAATACATCGTCGAAGTGAAGGTCAAAGAAGAGAGCTGGCGAAACTTCTTGTACTTCTCCGGCATGACGGTCTTCCCGGCGAGTTCGATCGGCGACATCACGGGAGAAGAGTACCTCGACCGTTATCAGTTCGACTACGTACCCGGCTCCGGCCCGTACATCATCCACAAGGCCGACATCGACCAGGGGAAGTCGATCACCCTCCGGCGACGCGACGACTACTGGGACGAGAACAACCCCACGCGCCGTGGCACGTACAACATCGAAAACTACGAGTACGCGATCGTGAAGGACCCGGGCCTCGCCTTCGAGAAGGTGAAGAAGGGGGAGCTCGACATCTACACGGTGTCCAAGGCGCAATGGTGGGCCGAAGAGGTTCCCAAGATCGACGCCGTGAAACGCGGGATGTTGCAGCCCCGCAAGATCTGGAACGACCGGCCCATGGGCACCTCGGGAATCGCGATCAACATGCAGAAGCTCGGGCTCTCGGATTTGCGGGTGCGGCGCGCGCTCCAGTTTCTCTACAACCGCGAGCTGATGATCGAGAAGCTGTTCTTCGGCGAATACTCTCCTCTCGACAGCTACTACCAGGGCGGCGTCTACCAGAACCCGGACAACCCCCACATGCCGTACGACCCCCTCGCGGCGGTCGAGCTCCTCGAAGAGGCCGGGTGGACCGAGATCAACCCGGCCGGCTACCGGGTGAAGGACGGTCAGGAACTGCGATTCAACCTCGTCTACTCGAGCTCGCAGCTCGAGCCGAGTCTCACCCTGTTCCAGGAAGATGCCAAGCAGGCAGGCTTCGCCATCGACCTCCAGCTCCTTACGCCGGCGGCACTCTGGAAGGCACTCCAACAAAAGGAGTACCAGCTCTCGTCCATCGCCTGGGGCGCGCTCGTGTTCCCGAATCCCGAGACCTCGTTCTCGAGTGACCTCGCCGACAAGCACGGCAACAACAACATCACTGCGTTCAAGAACGACCGGGTCGATGCGCTCTGCGAAGAGTACGACACCGAGTACGATGTGGCCCGACGAATCGAGATCATCCGCGAGGTCGACGGGCTCGTGTACGAACAGCAGCCATACATCCTCGGCTGGTACCTCGCACCGCTCCGACTCCTGTACTCGAACAAGTTCAAGATGCCCGCGTGGGGGATCGGTCCGCTGACCGACGGGAGCGAAGAACATTACCTGTGGTGGATCGACCCTGAGCAGGAAAAGCTCGTAGACGAAGCGCGGCGCGACACGAGCAAGTCTCTGCCTCTCCTCCCCGTCGAGAACCGCTACTGGCAGGAGTGGCACAAGCACCAGGACGGCTGACCCGATGGCCGCCTACTTCGCTCGCCGCTTTCTGCTGATGATCCCGACGTTCCTCGGGATCACACTTCTGGTCTTCGCGATCACCCGTATGGTTCCCGGTGGGCCGATCGAGCAGATGATCCTGAAGACGCAGATGGCCGCGACCCAAGAGGGCGGCAGCAGTGGCACCTCGACCGGATCCGGATCCGGGATCCCGCAAGAAGTGCTCGAGCAACTGAAGGCGCACTACCACTTCGACAAGCCCATCCTCGTTGCCTACGGCTTGTGGCTGAAGGATCTTCTGACCCTCAACCTCGGGAAGTCGTACAAGTACAACACACCGGTTCTCGAGACGATCACCGGGCGCTTTCGCGTCAGCATGTACTTCGGGTTGATCGGCTTCTTCCTCGCTTATCTGATCTGCATCCCACTCGGGATCCGGAAAGCGATCAAGCACGGCGGGATCTTCGACGTCACCAGTAGCGTCGTCGTCTTCATGGGGTACTCGATCCCCGGATGGGCGTTGGGCGCCGTTCTCCTGGTGCTACTGGGCGGCGGGAGCTTCTGGGACGTCTTCCCCCTCGGCGGGTTCGAGTCCAGCGACTACGCGGACCTGAGCCTCTGGGGGAAGGTGAAGGATCGGGCGTACCACACCGTCCTTCCGGTGATGGCTTACATGGTCGGCAGCTTCGCCACGCTCACGATCCTGATGAAGAACTCCCTCATGGAGAACCTCGGACAGGACTACGTCCGGACGGCGTTCGCCAAGGGACTCTCCGAGCAGCGAGTGATCTTCGTGCATGCCTTCCGGAACTCACTGATTCCCCTGTGCACCGGGCTCGGGCATGCCGTCGGGCTCGTGATGGCGGGGAGCTACCTCATCGAGAAGGTCTTCAACATCGATGGCCTCGGCTACCTAGGCTACACGTCCGTCATCGACCGAGACTACGCGGTCGTGATGGGCGTACTCGTCTTCAATACGTTCCTCGTCCTGCTCGGGAACATTCTGTCCGACGTGTTGTACGTGCTCGTGGATCCGAGGATCCGCTTCAACTGATGCCGACCGACGTCGACACGCAACCGCAGTCGGTGTCGGTCTTCCGCCGACGGTGGCAGAAGTTCCGCACACTCAGGCGTGGCTGGTACAGCTTCGTGGTCCTGCTGACCTGCTACGTGACGACGTTCTTTCTGTTCCTCCTCGTGAACAACCAGGCGATCGCGGTCCACTACGACGGCGAAACCTACTTCCCGGCCTTCGCGGCCGCGTTCGAGGGCAAGGTGTACCAGGCGAAGGACTTCGGCCAACGCGCGATTGGCGAAACGAAGTACCGAAGACTGGCGAAGGAGTTCTCGGAGGACGCGGCGTCGGGCAACTGGGTCGTGATGCCGCCGTACCCGTACTCGCCGATCGAAAGCCTGCTGCGGGACCTACCCGGGAACCCTCCGCACGCGCCGAGCCTCGAGCACTGGTGTGGAACGGACGACCGTGGCCGCGACGTGTTCGCGCGCCTGACCTACGGGTTCCGAATCTCGATCTCGTTCGCGCTCGGCGTCACCCTACTCTCGTACCTGGTGGGGATGACCGTCGGCGCGTGCTTCGGGTACTTCGGCGGCCGCGTCGACATCCTGGGCCAGAGATTCGTCGAGATCTGGGCCGCCCTACCCTTCCTCTATACGATCATCATCATCAGCTCGATCATCCGCCCGAACGTGTGGCTCCTGATCGCACTGCTCTCGGCGTTCGGCTGGATCAGCATCAGCTTCTACATGCGCGGTGAATTCTATCGGGAGAAGGCCAAGGACTACGTTGCAGCAGCCATCGCCCAGGGAGAGTCGAACTTCTCGATCCTCTTCCGGCACATCCTCCCGAACTCCCTCACCCCGATCATCAGCTTCGCGCCGTTCGCGATCGTCGGCAGCATCAGCTCGCTCGTGTCGCTCGACTTTCTCGGCTTCGGGTTGCCCCCGCCGACACCCAGCTGGGGAGAGCTCGTCGGCCAGGGGCTCGCAAACATCCAGAAGTGGCATCTCGTCCTCTTCCCTCTGGGCGCGCTCTTCGGAACCTTGCTGATGGTCGTCTTCATCGGCGAAGCGGTCCGGGAGGCGTTCGATCCCAAGGTCTACTCGCGGCTGCGGTGATGCGATGAACAGCGAAGACACGAAACCGCTCCTGCAGGTGCAGGGCCTCCGCACCTACTTCGAAGTCGAGGGGAAGCGTGCGTGGGCCGTCGACGGCGTGAGCTTCGACATCTATCCGAGCGAAGTTCTTGGAATCGTCGGAGAGTCCGGCTGCGGGAAGTCGGTGACGGCGCTCTCCATCATGCGCCTCATCCCGGACCCTCCGGGGCGAATCGCCGAGGGCCAGATCCGGTTCGAGGGGAAGGACCTCCTGTCGCTCACGTACCCGGAGATGCGAGCGATCCGGGGTCGCCACATCGGGATGATCTTCCAAGAGCCGATGACGTCGCTGAACCCGGTCTTCACGATCGGCCACCAGGTGAGCGAGCCACTTCGCCAACACTTCGGGCTCTCCAAGCGCGAAGCATGGGCGCAGGCGGCGGAAGTCCTGACGCGGGTCGGAATTCCCGACTCGACGCGGCGCCTGGCCGACTACCCCCATCAGTTCTCGGGCGGCATGCGCCAACGCGTCATGATCGCGATGGCACTCATCTGCGAACCGGCGCTATTGATCGCCGACGAGCCCACGACGGCGCTCGACGTGACCATCCAGGCGCAGATCCTCGACGTGATGCGCAACGTGCAGGCGCGCCGCGAACGGGGATCCATCGTACTCATCACCCACGACCTCGCCGTCGTCGCCGAGACCTGCGACCGAGTGATCGTGATGTACGGCGGCAAGCTCCAGGAAATCGCGACAGCGATCGACCTCTTCGACGGGCCGCTGCATCCATACACGAAGGGTCTTCTCGCAAGCATCCCGGACCCCGACCGCAAAGGAGAACCGCTGCAGGCGATCCCCGGCAACGTCCCCGGGATTCTCGAGCTCCCGACCGGCTGCAAGTACTCAACCCGTTGCCCCGCCGTGCAGGACCGCTGCAGAGCCGAGGAGCCGGAGCTCCGGGAAGTGCGCCCCGGCCACCACGTGCGATGCCACTTCGCCGAGGAACTGGGATGAGTCGCACCGGCGAACCGCTTCTTTCCGTTCGGGACCTCCAGGTGTCGTTCCCCGTCTTTGGCGGAGTCTTGCGGCACAAGGTCGCCGAGATCCGCGCCGTCGACGGCGTGAGCTTCGACCTCCACCAGGGAGAGGTTCTCGGGCTCGTCGGAGAATCGGGCTCTGGGAAGACCACCGTGGGTCGCGCGATCATGAACATCATCCGGTTCATGTCGCCCGAAGCGACGCTCGGCGGGCAGATCCTGTTCAACACCGACGACGGCCCCGTGGATCTGAACGGTCTCCGCCGCCGTACGATGCGGCCCCACCGGGCCGAGATCGCGATGATCTTCCAGGATCCGTATTCCTCGTTGAATCCCCGGATGACGGTCCGCCAGATCGTCGAAGGTCCACTGGCCATCCACACGACGCTCAGCCGCACCGATCGACAGAAGCACGTTCTCGATCTGCTGGACCGCGTCGGCCTGCAGCCCGATTACGCCGGGCGGTACCCACACGAATTCTCCGGCGGGCAGCGGCAGCGCATCGGGATCGCGCGGGCCCTCGCGACCCGTCCGAAACTCATCATCGCCGACGAACCCGTGAGCGCGCTCGACGTGTCGGTTCAGGCACAGGTGATCAACCTGATGCAGGAACTCCAGGCCGACTTCGGGCTCACCTACATTTTCATCGCCCACGACCTGAGCGTCGTGCACCACATCGCCGACCGCATCGGGGTCCTGTACCTCGGGAAGATCGCCGAACTCGGTGGTGCGGACGAGGTGTACCGCACACCGCGACATCCGTATTCCCGCGCCCTACTCTCCGCCGTCCCGAAGCCCGATCCGCGCGCCGACCACTCGGGTCGCGTGCGGCTCGAGGGCGACATCCCCACCCCCATGGCAAAGCCCTCCGGATGCGTCTTCCGCACGCGCTGCCCGGTCGCCGTCGATCGTTGCGCCAACGACGTCCCGGCGCTCGAGGATCACGGTGGCGGGCGGCTCGTTGCCTGCCCAGAGGTTCGGGGCGAGAGCGAGGATCAGTAGCGCTCTTCGCGCACGATCTTCACCGCCTCACCCGCCGGCAGACGCGCCCCGGACGCCACCCCGTTCAGCACCTCGAGGTCGCGGACGGACCACCGGCTGCCCGTGCGCTTCGCGAGCGATGCGACGGTCTCTCCCCCTCGCGTCTTCACCACCCGGAGGCGCTCGACGCGGATTCGAGAACGATCGCTCTTCGTGAGCGGACGGAATGTTTCGATAGCGCGACGGACGGCGGTCCGATCCGAGGCATTACCGACGGAAGAGACACCGATCACCCGGTACAAGACCCCACCGTGGGCCACCCACGCGACGTCGAGGACCGCGTCCCGCCCCTCCATCTCCGCCACCGCCTCTCCGCGCGCGGCCGCAAGCCCACCGATGGGCTGCGACCGCAGCTTCAGATCGACCTTGTCCTGCGCCTCGACGGCACGCGCCGCCTGCATCGGATCCGTTCCCTCCGCGAGGGTCACGACGAGCAGCGCGCCGTCCGATCGAGCCGCGACGAAGTCACGTGCGTTCGCCGTCTTCCATCCCTTGGGGAAGCGGAGGGTGAATCCCATCGCCGGCTGCAGGAAATCCGTGCCGAGAAACACGCCGTGCATGGGATCCTCGCCGAGTCGCAGGCCGTTCAATTTCGAGAGGTGCGCCGCGCGGCCCTTCTCAGAAGCCCGTTCCGACCCCGAGATCTCCTGCGCCCGGACCCGGGTCGTCTCGACGCGCTCCGACGTGGCCGGGTGAGAGGAGAAGAAACTCGGCCCGTCGTCCTGCTCGTTCTGCACCGCGTATTGATGGAGCGAATCGAGAACCGTCGAGAGCGCAGCCGGATTGTAGCCCGCCCCTCCCATGAAGCGCTGACCGAGTTCATCGGCCTCCCGCTCTTGGTCGCGACCGTACGGCGCGAACAGCGCATCGGTCGTCGCGCTCCCGACTCCCGAGACAAAGTCACCCAGCGAGCTCGAGACGATGCCGGTCGCCGCTGCGCCGATCCCCGTAATGATGCGAAGGGGCGCCTGGGCCGATGCCTGACTCGTCCCGTGCCGCGCGGCGACGTGGCCGACCTCATGCCCGAGAATTCCGGCGAGCTCCGCCTCCGAGTTCGTGAGCGCGAGCAGGCCGACCGAGATGTAGACGAATCCCCCGGGGATGGCGAACGCGTTTGGCTCGACCATCTCGACGGCCCGGAACTGGTACTGAAACTGGCCCTCCGGTGCCTTGGCCGCGACGGTCTGTCCGACGCGGGAGACGTAGTTCGCGATGGTCGCGTCGTCGACGTACCCGAACGTCTGCTCGACCTCCTCAGCCGCCTTGCGGCCGAGCTCCTGCTCCTGCCCCTGCGACGTCAGGATGAGCTGTGGCTTGTTCGTCGCCGGGTTGAGAGAGCAGCCGAGGCCGGCGGTGATGACGAGGACCGAGACCAGAGCTGCGGAGCGCATGGGTCAGAGAGTGGAGGATGCGCCACCCGACCTCAAGCACACACCGTTTGCACCTGCGCCGCGCGCAGGGCAGAACCGAGCCAGGAGGAGCCCAACCCGTGAACCGCACCTTTCGCTTCATCGCCTCGGCGATCACCCTCACGATTCTCGTAGACACCACACCGGCGGCCGCCTGGGAATTCAAGGACTTCATGAACCCGCAGGGAGACCGCGGAACCGGCATCGTGCAGCCTGCGCTGAACAACGACGGCGTAATGCTGGCGTTCGGCTGCGACCGAGATCGGTGGCGCCAGGTCGCGATCCTTCCCCAAGGAGAGAAGCCGCTCCGCCTCGCCAGCGACGGTAAGGTCAGCATCGGATTCACCCCGGACTCCTTCACGCCAGACGGCAAATGGAAGGTTCGGGCCGCGGGCCGCGACCGGGCCTACTTCGCGCCCGCCCCCACCCCGTTCATGGAGCGCCTCTACCGTGAAGAGAAACGCGATGCCAAGACGATCCTGTACGTGAAGCTGCGGCCCGCGAAGAAGAGCCCGATCGTCCTTCAGTTCCCGGTGGCCGGCCTGAGAAAAGCACTCGCCGACCACCTCTGGAAGGACTGCAAGCTCGACATCTACTTCGGCCCACCGGAGTGAGCCAGCGCCGGCTCAGCCGGCGAGCGTCTCGACCTTGGCCATGATGGAGTCCGGGTCGAGGCCCTGATGGACCATCTGCTGCCACAAGCCGCCACAACCCTCGCGGTGCGTGCCGATGTGAGCGAACCGTGGCGTGAGGCCACGCTCGAGAAGCCAGCTGCCGAAGCGGCTGCCGAGCCCCGTCGTGAGACTGAAACCCTCGGCTACGAGCACGAAGCCGCCCTTGCCGATCTTCTGCATCATGTCCTCGTCCACGACGTTGAGCGTGGGCTTGTTCACGAGGCCGACGTCGATGCCCTTTTCCCTCAGGCGCTCGACCGCATCCATGGCGCGATACAGTGTCTCGCCGAAGCTGACGATGTAGCCGGCCGTGCCCTCACGAACCAACTCGTCCTTGCCGGGCTCGAACGTGTAGCCCTCGCCGTGCAGCAAGCTCCCGTCCACCTTCAGCAGATCGGGGAGGGCCGAACGGTTCGAGAAGACGAAGCGCAGACCGGGATCGTCGAACACTCGTTCGAGAACGGCCCGCATCTGGTGTTGGTCACCTGGGAAGTACAGGCGCGTCGTGTCGTCCTCGGACGCGAGTCCGTTCGCCGCGAACATGTTGTTCAGGCCGAAGTGGCAGGTGTTGTCCGCCATGTCGTCGACGCCGGCGTGCGAGAAGTGCGCAAGAACGTTGGCGCGGTTCAGCCGCGCCATCGTGATCTCAGAAACGCACATCTCGAGGAAGGCCGAGAACGTGCCGAACACGCCCTGGCGGCCCTTCTCCATCCCGAAGCCGGCGGCCGCGGAGAAGTTCCCGCGCTCCATGATCCCCGACGCGACATAGATGTCGGGGAAGGCCTTGTGGATGTGATGCAGCCCGCAGGACCCCTCGAGATCGCTGTCGATCACCTTCACGCGCCTTGCGCGCTCTTCATCGGAAAGCTTGCCGAGAATGTCTACGAGTACCTGGCCGAAGACCTCGCGGTTCTTTCCCTTGTCGTTGGACGTACCGCGGTGCGACACGCTGTGCTTCGGCTTCTCAATCGCCTTCAACTGCGCCGCGGCGTCCGCATGCCCGTGTTCGTCGAGATAGAGGACCGCATTGTCGACCGAGATCACGTCGTGCGCTTTCGGTGCGCCTTCGATGTTCGGGATACCGACGGCCATCTTGCGCTTGTTGATGAGCGCAACGGGCCCCTTGGTCGTGACGGCCTTCGCCATGCGCGTGTAGAGCGAATCGAGATCTTCGCCCTGTCCTTCGTCGACCGAGAGACCATGGCCGGCGAGGGTTTTCGCAACGGAGAATCCCGGCATGTATTCGCTCGGGTGACCGGCGATCGTAACGTCGTTGTCGTCGACGATGATCTTCACGTCGAGCCCATGGCCCACTGCCAAGCGAGCCGCCTCGGCGTCGTTGCCTTCTTGTTGCGATCCGTCGGAGCCGAACACGAACACCGCCTTGCCCGGATGCGCGAGCGCGATGCCGTTTGCAAACGGCCACATGTGACCGAGACGCCCCGATGAGAAACCGACACCAGGAGTGAGGCCCAACTCCGGATGGCCCGGCAGCGTCGAATCCGCCTCCCGGTACTTCATCAGCTGCTCGGCCGGCAGGTGCCCGTAGAGCGCCGACATGAGGTACTGAATCGCGACCCGGTGACCGGCCTCGTCGAGGTACAACGGCACGACCGGTGCGCCGAAGCGCATGAACCCATCGGCGATCAAGACCTCGGGCACGATGTCGTACGGTCCACCCGTATGGCCGCCGAGCCCTTTGGCCGCGCCGGTCGCCGTAAAGAAGATGATCACATCCCGGCAGAGTTGGACGTTCGCGGCGAGCGTCGTGCGCTCGTCGGGGGTCAAGCTGGTGCGACTCGGGTCGAGCGGCAGCGGCTTGAAGGCGGACAAATCAATCGGGAAGCTCATCTTCTCTCCTTCGCGCGGAATCCTAGCGATCTCGGCAGAAAACGCCACAGCAGTCTCTAACCATGGCCACCAGCTCGGAGGACGAGACAGCGTGCCAGGCCCCCTGCGGGCCCCGACTGGAGCGCGATCGCGTACCGCGGCTCCCGGTCCCGACCGGGCCGGAACCCCGCCTGGGGCCCGATCCCGACCCCGAGAGAGTCTCCCGCGGTCGCCGGAGCCCCCCGGGGAGGCCCGGCACTTCGCCTCACCGCAGACGGCAACCGGAACCTTGAGGGCGCCACCCAGCGGCGGTCGCCGGGCCGGAGGTTCAACCCTCGTACCCGCGCTTCAACGTCCAGCTGGTCGTGCCGTCGGGGTGATCCTTCAGGTCGATGCCCGCGGCGAGGAGCTCGTCGCGCGCGGCATCCGCAGCCGCGAAGTCCTTGGCGGCCCGCGCATCACGGCGCCGGACGATGATGGCTTCGATCTGGTCGTTGGAGAGCCCGGCCTCCGCGGCGCGATCGCTGCGCCACGCCTGCAGGGTCTCGACCGGATCTCCCTGAAGAACTCCGAACACCGATCCGGTGTCCCGCAGGACAGCGCCGAGCGCCACCGCCTCGTCGTTCCGGCCCGCGTCGAGCAGACGGTTCGCCGCCCGGATGCCGTCGTGAAGCGCGGCGAGGGCACGCGGGGTATTCAGATCGTCGGCCAGGGCCGTGCGGAAGTCGTTGCGGCACGTCGCCGCGGCGGCTGCGTCTTCGGCGGCGCCTTCCGCACCGGTGGCGTCGATCCGCGCGAGAGTCTCGTACAAACGCACGAGGCTGCGCTTCGCATCGTCGATCACCGACGGCGCGAATTCGAGCGGCGAGCGATAGTGCGTCTGAAGCAACGCGAGACGGAGCGCTTCGCACGGGTGCTCTTCGAGGGCAGAACGGATCGTGACGAAGTTCCCGAGAGACTTCGACATTTTCTCTTCGCCGAGTCGCAAGAACGCGACATGCATCCAATGTCCGACGAACGGCGTGCCGCTCGCCGCCTCGGACTGCGCGATCTCGTTCTCGTGGTGCGGGAAGACGAGGTCTTCCCCTCCCCCGTGGAGATCGAACGGCTGCCCGAGATACTTCGACGCCATCGCCGAGCACTCGATGTGCCACCCTGGACGACCGTCGCCGAAGGGGCTCTCCCAGATCGGCTCGCCCGGCTTTGCGCCCTTCCACAATACGAAGTCGCACGGATGACGTTTCCGCTCGCCGACTTCGACGCGCGCGCCGGCCTGCAGGTCTTCGATCCGCCGGTTCGAGAGACGACCGTACGCCGGGTAGTCGGGCACGCTGAAGTAGACGTCGCCGTCCACCCGATAGGCGACGCCGCGCTCTTCGAGTTGGCTGATGAGCGTGACCATCTCCGGAATGTGCTCAGTGGCGCGCGGCTCGATCGTCGGCCTACGGCATCCCAGCATCTCCATGTCTTCGAAGAACGCCTCCGTCATGCGATCCGCGAGTGCCGAGGCCGGTTCGCCGGCCTCGTTCGCGCGGTTGATGATCTTGTCCTCGATGTCCGTGACGTTGCGGACGTACGTCAGCTTCTGCCCGACCCAGGTCAGGTAGCGGGCGAGAACGTCGAACACGGTGATCATCCGCCCGTGCCCGATGTGAGCATGATCGTACACCGTCACCCCACACACGTACATGCGCACATGGCCCGGCTCGCCGGTCACGAGCGGTTCCACACGCCGGGTGAGGGTGTTGTAGAGAGAAATCGGCGCGGCAGCGTCGGACATCGGCTCAGTCGTCCGACTGCCGGAGCTTCTCGACGATCGAGGCGTCCTCGAGCGTCGTCGTGTCACCGGTGTCCCGGCCCGCCGCAATGTCCCGCAGCAGACGCCGCATGATCTTGCCGCTCCGAGTCTTCGGGAGCGTGTCGGTGAACTTCAGGTCGTCGGGCTTCGCGAACGCACCGATTTCCTTGCCGACGTGCTCGCGGAGTTCCTTCTTGAGGTCGTCCGACGCCGTATAGCCGCCTTCCAGCGTGACGAACGCGGCCAGCGCCTGCCCCTTCACGTCATCGGGACGGTCGACGACCGCAGCCTCCGCAACCGCGCGGTGCGCGACGAGCGCGCTCTCGACCTCCATCGTACCGAGTCGGTGGCCCGACACGTTCACGACGTCGTCGATTCGACCCATGATCCAGAAGTACCCATCCTCGTCGCAGCGCGCTCCGTCCCCGGTGAAGTAGTTGCCCGGGAGGTCGCTCCAGTAGGTCTTTACGTATCGGTCGTCGTCGCCGTAAATCGTGCGCAGCATGCTCGGCCAGGGCTTGCGAACGACCAGAAGCCCACCTTCGTTCGGTCCGACCTTGTTGCCCTCTCGGTCGACGACCTCGGGAAAGATCCCCGGGAGCGGCAGCGTGCCGGAGCCCGGCTTGGTCGGGGTCGCGCCCGGGAGGGGTGAGATCAGAATCCCGCCGGTCTCGGTCTGCCACCACGTGTCGACGATCGGGCAGCGCCCACCGCCGATCTTCTCGTGGTACCACATCCAAGCTTCCGGATTGATCGGCTCACCGACCGTGCCGAGCAGGCGCAACGAGGAGAGATCGTGCCGCTCGGGCCACTGCTCCCCCCATTTGACGCAGGTCCGGATGAGCGTCGGCGCCGTGTAGAGCGTCGTCACGCCGTAACGCTCCACGATCTCCCACAAGCGATCCGGCTCGGGATAGTTCGGGACACCCTCGTACATCACGGCCGTCGCACCGTTCGCGAGCGGACCGTACACGAGATAGCTGTGCCCGGTCACCCAACCGATGTCGGCGGTGCACCAGTACGTGTCGGTATCCTTCAGATCGAACACCAGCTTCGAGCTGTACGCGACGTGGGTGAGGTAGCCTCCTGTCGTGTGCAGAACGCCCTTCGGCTTCCCGGTGGTGCCGCTGGTGTAGAGAATGAAGAGCGGATGCTCGGAGTCGAGCGCCTCGGGCTCGCAGACGACGTCCGCCCGCTCCATCTCGTCGTGCCACCAAACGTCGCGACCATCCTTCCAATCCACGTCGTCGCCGCTGCGACGAACGACCAAAACCTTCTCGACCGAAGGGCAGTCCTCGAGAGCCTTGTCGACGGTAGGCTTCAGCGGGAACGTGTTGCCGCGGCGATAGCCTCCGTCGGCAGTGATGACGACACGGGCCGTGCAATCGTTCATGCGGTCGCGAATTGCGTCGGCCGAAAATCCACCGAACACGATCGAGTGCGTGGCGCCGATGCGCGTGCACGCGAGCATCGCGATCGCGAGTTCGGGAACGAGCGGCATGTACAGGCCGACGCGATCGCCCTTGCAGACGCCGAGCGACTTCAGGACGTTCGCCGCCTTACAGACCTCGCGGTGGAGCTCGAAGTAGGTGATCGTCCGACGGTCGCCGGGCTCCCCTTCCCAGATGAGAGCCGCCTTGTTCTTGCGCCACGTGTCGAGGTGGCGATCGACGCAATTGTAGCTGACGTTCAGCTTGCCGCCGACAAACCACTTGGCAAAGGGCACGTCCCAATCGAGGACCTTGTCCCATTTCTGGAACCAGCTGACGTGCTCCTCGGCGATCTTGGCCCAGAAGGCCTCGGGATCCTTCTCCGCCTCGGCGCACATCTCGCGGTACTGCTCCATGGATTTCACGTGCGCCTCGCTCGCGAAATCGGCCGGGGGCGGGAACTTCCGTCGCTCTTTGAGGACGGACTCGATGACTACGCCGGAATCACTCATGGGGATGCCTCTCGGGGTTCAGAGAATCTGTTGGGCGACGAGCTCGCGGTTCCACGTGGCGTCGCCGAAGCTCACTTCGGAGCTCTTGGCTCGTTTGAAATAGATGTGCATGTCGTGCTCCCAGGTGAACCCGATCCCGCCGTGGATCTGGATGCCCTCACCTGCGACGACACGATACGCATCCGAGCAATACGCCTTTGCCATGGCTGCAGCCAACGATGCATCCTCCACGTCGTTGGCGACCGCCCAGGCCGCGTAGTACGTGGCGGACTTCGAGCTCTCGACCTGCACCATCATATCGGCACATTTGTGTTGGATCGCCTGGAAGGAGCCAATGGGCTTGCCGAACTGCTCGCGCACCTTCGCGTACTCCACCGACATGTCGAGGACCTGCTGCGCGCCGCCGCACATCTCGGCACAGAGCGCGACCTTCGCACGATCGCCCAGATGCTCTAGGGTCCGCCATCCGCCACCGAGTTCACCGACGAGCGCGTCGCCGTCGACCACGACACCTTCGAGTTTCACCTCGGCGAGACGACGCGTCTGATCCATGGACTTGAGGGCCGTCGTCGTCACCCCCGGAGTATTCCGGTCGACACAGAAGAGGCTGATGCCATCGGCCGCGGTCGTCCCCGGAGTGCGAGCGGCAACGATCAGCAGCTCCGCGATGTGACCGTCGGGCACGAACAGCTTCGTACCGTCGAGCTGGTAGCCGGCGCCTTCGGCGGATGCCGTGGCCGCGATTCCTTCGGAATCCCACCGGCCGTTCGGCTCCATGTTCGCAACCGTCGCGAGCAACTTGCCCGACGCGATCTCGGGGAGATAGCGCTTCTTCTGCGCTTCGGTGCCGGCTTCGATGAGCGCGACCGCGGCGTACACCGTCGTCGAAAGAAACGGCCCCGGTAGGACGACACGCCCCATCTCTTCGAGGACGACGATCAGATCGACGAAGTCGAGTCCGGCACCACCGTACTCCTCCGGAAGAATCAGCCCTTGCCACCCGAGCTGCGCCATCTTCTCCCAGAGCTCCGAAGAGTGACCGGTTTCGTCATCCATCATCGCGCGAACGACCGTCATCGAACATTCCTTGGACAGGAAGTCGCGGGCGGACTGCCGAAGAAGATCCTGTTCCTCACTAAACCCAAAATCCATACTGGCGAGAGCTTAGTGTCCACAGCCAAAAATTCCACGCCGCGCCCCCGGGGCTCCGAGACTGCCCCCCGAGATCCGTCGAGCGGACCTGCCCTTTTCCGGCCTTCCGCCACAAAATTGACGATCTTCGGCACGATGGTCACGGAGTGCTCTGCCGCACTGCGTCGCCGCAGGAGGGCATCAAGTGTGGCACATGCCGAAAAACGCTGCGCCTCTGGTGACACGCTGCGCCCCAGGCGGGGGCCGGTTCTGACACAGGACTCTGGCATCGGCTTTGCGAGCCCAGGCTGTCGAGGACGACAAGGATGTCGGACAAAAACAGCAGCCAAGACAGCCAACTGCCCGAACCCAGTGGCGACGCGCCCCGGGTCCTGATCGTCGAGGACGATGAGGTCCTGATCGGGATTCTCGAGCACCACCTGCACCAGCACGGGTGCCGGGTCTTCACCGCGACGAATGCCGACCGCGCACTGGAGATCCTCTCCAACACGCCCATCGACGTCACCGTCAGTGACGTGTGCATGCCGGGGATGAGCGGCATCGAACTTCTCCAAGAGGTTCGCAAACGCGACTCGGACGCCGACCTGATTCTGGTCACCGCGCACTCGTCGGTGAAGAATGCGGTCTCGGCCATCCAGGCCGGCGCGGCCGACTATCTCGAGAAACCTGTCGACTGCCGGCGCCTTTACCACTCGATCCAGATGATGGTGGAGCGGCGTCGCCTGCGACAGCGTGTCCGGATCCTCGAACTCGGCGGCCGGGACTCGACGTTCTTCGACGGCATGGCTGCCCGCTCCCGCCGCATGCTGGAAGTCTTCAGCTTCATCGAACGGCTAGCCGCCTACCCCACGACCGTCCTCATAACGGGCGAAAGTGGGACCGGAAAAGAACTCGCCGCTCGCGCGGTCCACCACCGTTCGCCACTCGCCGACCGTCCGTTCGTTGTCTGCAACTGCAGCGTGCTCGCGCCGAGCCTCATCGAGAGCGAGCTCTTCGGCCACGTGAAGGGAGCCTTCACCGGCGCCGATCATGATCAGAAGGGACTCTTCGAGAGCGCGAACGGCGGAACGATCTTCCTCGACGAAATCGGAGAGCTTCCCCTCGATGCGCAGGTGAAGCTGCTCCGGGTCCTCGAGAACCGAGAGATCCGTCGCGTGGGATCACCGACCTCGGTGCCGGTGGACATTCGTGTCGTCGCGGCAACGAACCGCAATCTCGCAGCAATGTCTCGCGCCGGCGAGTTCCGCGAGGACCTATACTACCGGTTGAACGTCGGCGTCATCGAGCTTCCGCCCCTGCGCGAGCGTATCGAAGACATCGAGCTTCTGGCCGAACACTTCCTGCAGGGCTTCGCCCGCAAGTTTGCGATCGACCGTCCCACCCTGTCCCCGGAGGTCATGGATCTCTTCCAAAGCTACGGATGGCCAGGGAACGTCCGGGAGCTGAGCAACGTCCTCGAGCGTGCCTCGATCATGGCGCACGGCAGCGACATCAAGGTCGAACACCTGCCGGCCGAGCTGCGCAACGAGACCTCTACCAAGCCTACCCCCGAAGCCCTTCCCGACGAGAATTCCGAAGAAGTCGAGATGGATCTGAGCCTCCGCGCCGCGGAGCGCAACCAGATCCGTCGGGCTCTGGACTCCGCCGGAGGTAAGCGTGTCGCCGCCGCCCGACTACTCGGGCTGTCGCGACGGACTCTCTATCGGAAGTTGGACAAGTACGGGATTCGATGATGATGACGACGATTCGAAATCGGCATTCGAGCCGCGCCGTTCACACGGCCGCGAGGATCCGCACTCCCTCCCTGCGCCGCATCCGGACGCGCGGCGCCTCGGACGCCTCTACGGGTAGTCTGGCGAAACCGCGCCGCCGTCCGACAGTAAGACGGCTCCCGCCGCTCACCAGCCATGGGGGCCGGCCGCTTCTGCGTGTGGTGGCGTCGAACCCGCACTTCGCGAAGAAGTCCGCGCACACGCCACGGCGGCGCCATCTGACGCTCGTCGGGGCGGCGGTCCTACCGACCGGCCTTCTGCAGACGACGGGCGAGCCGTGGACGCACGCTGAGCCCAAGAGCCACACAATGATCGTGCTCGGGCTTGCAGCAGCCGGGCTGGTCGCGCTGGCGACCGCCATCGGCCGGCTGCTGACGACGTCCCTGTAGAAGCAGGAGGCGGGGCCGAAGCCCCGCCCGCACCGCACGTCGGTCCTATGCGTCGACGGCTCCTGTGCGGCGAAGCGCCGCGCGGGCAAAGTCCTCCTCTTCACGATTGGCTTCGAGAAGAGCCCGGAGCGTCTGCTCAATCGCAGTGAGCTCCGAATTCACGCTGACCAGCGACTCCACGAGCGCGACCCAGCAGTCCTGGTCGGGTCGGGCAGCGGTCTCACTCCCATCTTCGCAAAGGGAAACACAGCGTTTGGTCACTTCGAGGACACCCTCTGAAGCGCCTTCGAGGTGGGTAGCAAGGTCGATGAAGGTATGGCGGTCGATGATCACGTGTGGATTGCCTCCGGGAGTCTGTCAGGGTTCACCAAGACCAATTGGCAAGTTGAGTGCCACCGGAAGCGCGAAAAACGACTGAAAATGCAGGGGTTCTCCGGGCCCGAAATCTTGCATCCGAGCGAGCCCCGCCGCGGTCTTGCGAAATCGCTCGATTCCGTCAACACGCTGAGAAGTTTGCCTCACGATCCCGGATCGAAGACCCGCTCTTGCCGCCTGTAGAGCCCGCTCAGGCCAAAAGCAGAGCGCCTGCGGCAGCCGCAGCTTCAGCCGGCGTCGACCGGCTCGGGCTCTCCATCGGCCTCAGCATCGGGCTCGGTGATCGGCCCCGGCGCGGGGACGGCCGAGCCTTCGGCCAGGATACGCTCAGCGGCGGCGCGGCCCGCGATCGCAGCGGCCGTGACGCCACTCGCGGTCGCACCCGCGACGGCGACCTCCTGACTCGCCAGAAGAACACCGGCAAGTCCAGGCGCGACGAGCGGCAACGACGGCAGCTTCAGAGGGTCTGCCGCGGGCTGGTCACTCAGCCACCGATGCTCCCAGACGACCGCGTCGGTCGCCTCGGGCGCAAGCCCCCACAGGGCGTGGCGCAGAGCGTCCACCCGGGACTCGAGCGCCTGGACGTCCGACGCCAGCTCCGCGGCGACCGGCAGACTCGCCCGCACCAGAGATCGACCGGGAGGGGCGAGACGGGGAGCGGCCACCGTGGACCACACCAGCGTGCCCCCGGCCGCCGGCGCGTCTTGCGCGGCCACGCGGGACGGGGCGACCATTCGTACGACGACCGTTTCGTCCTCGGGCCGTAAGGCTGCGGGTCGGATCTCGCCCGCGAGCGCCCACGTGACCGCCAGCTCCCGACGGGTCACCGAGTCCAGCATAAGACGGTCGAGTGCCGCCCGCGGCTCGGCGGGCAGAAGCGATCGGAGCTCCCCCGGGGAAATTGCGAAGACGCAACGCTCGGCGGCCAGCTCTTCGATGAACGGCGTCTCCTCGCGGCGCGTGGCGAGTCGAGTGAACCGGCCGCCGTCATGCCCGAGACCGATCGCGCGCGTGCCCAGCCGGAGCTCGCCCCCCGATTCGATCACGATGTCAACGAGGGCCTGGACCACCCCGCGCGCTCCGGAAACCGGCGTGTCGCCGACGGTTACGTGCGTCGGTGCACCGTCTCTCAGCGCACGCGCGAGCCCCGCGAGAACCACGAGCGACGCGTCGGGCGCGCCACCGAGAAGAACCGCGCTGCGACCGACGGCCGTAACCAGGCTCGGCTCGAAGTCGCGCTCCGCGAGCCAAGTGGAGACGTCCATCCCCTTCCACTGCTCGATCTGCTCGGGCGTCGCGCCGCTCCACTCGTCGTAGACCTCGCCGAGCGCCGCGAAGAGCCGGGGAGGCGCCTCGTACAACCGACGGACCGCGTCGAGCGTGGACGGTGCCGGTACCGCACCGGGAATCGGCAGGACGCTCGGCGGCGTCGATGCGCCCTCGGGCCCGACCACCGAGATCCGGATCGACTCGGCGGGGGCCAGCGGAACCAAGCCGTGTTCCTCCACCCCGACGGATTCCAGAAGCTCCGTGAGGCCCGCTTCCCACACGACTGGACCCAGGTCGACCGCGAAACCCTGGTGATTGATGGTCTGCAGACGACCGCCCGGCCGCTTCGCGCGATCCACCACGACCACGCGACGCCCGGCCCGGGCGAGCGAGGCCGCGCAGACCAGTCCGCCGAGGCCGGCCCCCACGACGACGACGTCGCATTCCACGGCCGCCGGCCGACGCTTCAGCGTCTCGACGGGGAGCGTCACGAGCCCGCTCCGCAGACCCAGCGCAGGCGCTCTTCGCTCGCAGCCACTTCTGCCATTGCGATCCGCGCGCGTGCGGCTGCATCCGTGCACCGCGGTTCGCCCTCGCCCAAACAGGCGAGCAACTCTCGAAGTGGCGCTTGCGCGTCCTGCGATGCGATTTGCCAGGCGGCCCGCGCGCTCACGCACGCCGGATCCGGTGTCGGCGCCGGTATGGGGACAGCAGCAACCGGAGCCGCGACGGCCGCCGGCGGGGAAGAGGCGCTGGGCGCGGCAGCAACGACCGGGGCTGCCTGCGCGCTGGCAGTCCTCTCGGAGGCGGCCCCGGCTGCAGCCGGTGCAGCCGGTGCAGCATCGTCGTCGGTCGCCAACCGGATTCGTCCGGGATCCCCGATCAGCAACTCGAGATCGTTCCCGAGATCCGAGATATAGCCCACCGCCCGCACCTCCTGACCATCGTACTTGGCCGCCAACTCGGTCGCCCTGGGGCCGACGACCGGCGGCGCGATCACGATGACCAACCCGCCCGACGGGACCCCTTCGGGCTTGAGGACCGCTTGGCCGCGTTCCACCCTGGCCCCCGCGATCTTCGTCTGCACGACGACCAGCTGCCCGACGTGCTGCCCTGCGTCCACCGCCGCGATCTTCGGTGGCGACGGCACGAGCCCGAGCGGATCGAGCCGATCCGCGCCGGTCTGAGCGGCACAAGCCCCCAGGAGGGAGAAGAAGAAGAGCGCCGCCCGGGCGGCGCTACTCGTAATGGAAGGTCGTTTCATAATCAGTCGTCTCGGCCTGCCCGAATCCTTGCCGGAAGCCCGCAATGTTCGACGGGCGTACCGGCCCATCGAGCCTCTCGGCGTGAATCAGGTATACGTCCGGCGGCAAGCCGTCGATCCTATACGTCCCGTCGGGCCGGGTGTAGCCCGAAGCTACCACCCTACCCTGAATCTTGGTCGCCACGACGTGCGCGAGGAAGACGTTCATCCCCTCGAGCGAAATCGTCCCCACCAGAGCACCGCGACCGGCCGGAAAAGAGCCCTCCGGGTAGAGCATCCCAGCACCGATCGCGTCATCGGTCTCGAGCGTCCGTTGATGAACGTCACCGCGGTCCGTGAAGGGCGCCATCGTCGCGCGCACGAGGCCCGTATGATCGAGCCCGATTAGATGGCCGACCTCGTGCGTCAGCACGGACTCCGCGTCGTAGGCGCCCGCGAACGCATCGAAACGCGTACTGAAGTCGACCGCACGGTTGAGCACGATGTCCGCGTCGGTGATGCGGCCGTCGGCGTTGCTCGTGATGAACGTCGCGCCGAGGACGGCACTCCCGAGCGACGAGGCGTCGGCGAACGTGATGAGGTTGCGGTTGTCGGAGGCATCCCGATTGCGGCGATCCATCTCGCCCCGGAACGAAAACGCGATCGCGCTCTCGTCGACGGATTCCCAACGCGCAAACGCGCCGGCGACGACGTCTGCGAACTCCCGCTTCCCAGCGATTCGGCCGTCGACTTCGTTCGTCACGAACCAGGGAATCCGCGAATCGAAAAACCGTGACGGCTCCCAACGCCGCGCGATGCCCTGCCCTCCCTCGACCAGCAGGAACGCGTAGGCGGCGGCGGCGGTCGGCAGGGCCACCACGGCCGCAACGGCGAACGCAAGTGGAAAACGGACCGACTTCACCGGGGCCGCTCCGCCAGGCGTCGAACCCGGGTCATCACATCGGTGACGGGACGAAGCCCGCCGCTCTCGAAGCCCGCGCCCATGTAGGGCGCGACGCGAACGACGCTCGCGCCGGGCGACGCCGTGACGACGGGAAGATAGCCGAGCGCCATCCCCACGACCCGCAGATGTCCCCCGGGCGCCCGCTCGAGGAAGAGCAACGCCTCGTCTCCTATCTCCGAGAGCGGTGCGCCGGGAACGACGACGGCGGTACCGTCGAGCTCGCCGCCGAACTGACGGACCTCGATCACCTTGGGGGCCTCGCCCTTCGCGACTTCGACGACGTCAAAGCGAGCCACCGACTCGATTCCGCCGTCCTCCGTGCGCGTCGCCGTGCGATCGAGGCAACGCCCCCGCACGACCACCTCCGACGCGGCGGTCATCTGGTCGAGGGACATCGGCGCAAGAGTCAGCGCCCACGCCACCACCGGCATCGACAGCAGGAGAACGGACACTAGACACGCTCGTTTCATCATGTGATCTCCAACCCACCTGTGAAGATGGTGTAGCGCCCGAAGCGAACCACGAGGATTGAGTACAGCCCCCGCTCCGCGTGCTCGGGTACGGTCACGCGCAGAACGGCCGCCGGCTGCGGGTCCACGCCACCGCCCTGCGTCGCCGCAAACCGGATGAGTTCCACCGGCACGTCGATCCCGACGATCATGAAGTGCGCTCCCCAGAGGATGCCGGGGCCCATCACTCCGATGTCGATCGTCTCGCCACGCGAAACGGTCGTACCGGTCGTCCGCAGGATGATCCGGCCCTCCGCATCGGCTGTGCCGACCGCCAGAACGTTGAAGTCCTCTTCCCCCTGGCGCGGCACTGCGATGTCCGCGATCGCTACTTCATCGGCACGCACGACGACCGGCGTACAGCCGCTGCCGACCAGGGCGACCAAACCCATCAACCCCACGGCGGCAACGCCGTTCGCAGTTCCCCGCACCCTGCCGTTATATCGCGGGGCGGCGTGGAGGGAAGCGTCGTGCGGACAAGTTGACGGCCCACAGAGGCGCCGGTAGGACCGCATCCATGCGTTCTCACGGACCAGCCTCACGACTGGCCGCGATCGCCCTGGCAACGGTGACGTTTGCCTGCAGCGGAGATCTCACCCAAGAAGAGGCGCGGCTCGCCGCCGAGAAGGCCCAAACCGGCCTCCAGCCGCTCGACGCCGGCGCGCTGTCCCAAGAGGTGTCGGAAGGCACGGTGAAGAGGGCCCAGGAACAGCTCACGGCGCTGAAGGAGTACATGGGACCGATCAACGGGAAGCTCGACCAGGTGACCCTCAACGCGCTCGAAGCCTTTCAGCGGGCACAGGACATCGTGGCCGACGGCCGGTTCAACCAAAAGACCCTCGACGCGCTGAACGCGGCAACGAAGAGCTAGACTCGGCTAGATTCCCTGGCGGGTGAGGAGAGCCTTCACGGTTTCCACCATGATCCGGATGTCGAGCAGCAATGAGTAGTTGTGGATGTAGGCCAGGTCGTACTTCAGCTTGTACACCGCCGACGTGTCGTACTCCCCGCGCACCTGCGCGAGCCCCGAGAGACCCGGCTTCACCAACCAGCGTTCGGCGTAGCCGGGGATCTCGCGCACGAGCCCTTCGACGAACTCGGGCCGCTCGGGCCGCGGGCCGATCAGACTCATCGTTCCGTTCAACACGTTCAAGAGCTGCGGGATCTCATCGATCCGCGTGGCGCGAAGGAAACGCCCGGCCGCCGTCACGCGCGCGTCGCCGTGATACGCGAGAACCGGGCCGGTCTCTTCCTCGGCGCCGTCGCGCATCGTCCGCAGCTTGTACATCATGAACTCGCTGCCGGCCTGCCCCACACGCCGCTGCCGATAGAAGATCGGCCCGGGTGACGTCAGACGAATCGCGAGCGCCGCGACAGCACAAACCGGCGCCGCGAACAGGATCAGCGCCGTGGCGAGGACGTAGTCGAGCCCGGTCTTGATCGTGAAGGCGAGTTCCTCGCGAGGATCGCGTGCGACCTCGATCAGCGGAACGTCGTCGATCGAGAGAGACGCGAGGCGACCGATCAGCAGCTCGTGAACCGACGGCACGACCGCGACCCTCGGCGGCAAGGCCACGTCGGTCGCGCGCAATACACGATCGAGAAGACCCTCTCGGCCGGATTCCGACGGAACGAGGATCACCTGATCCACGCGCCCTTCGTCGGTGATCTGACCGAGGTCACGCGTTCCGCCGAGCCACGTCAGATCAGAGTTCGGAACGGGCTCGCCCGCACCGCCGAACCCTTCCACGCGAATCGCGCCGACGACTTCGATCGCGTGGCCCATCGAACTCGCTTCGTGAAGCACGACGCCCAACTCGGCAACCTCTTTCGGTTGGCCCACGAGCGCCACGCGCAGAATCCGACGGCCCTCTCGCAGGACGCGCCGAATGCCGAACCGCGACGCGACGACGAACCCAAAGTTCACCAGCGTGAAGATCACCAGAACCGAGCGGGGAAAGCTCACGTCGTCACCGCGAAAGAAGTACCACCCCGCGATCACAAGAAGCTGCGTCACCAGCGCAAGCAATGGTGCAACGAGAAGACTGAGCTCGCGGCGCAGCAAGCTCATGTCGTACAAGCCGAAGAAGTACAGGAGAGGGAACTGCGTGACGAGCGCCACGCCGAGTGCCGAGTGGGGCCCATCGACCAGCTGCGGCGGAAGGAGATGCGCGGTCAGCGGCAACGGCACCCAGATCCGAACGAGGAAGGCGCTGGAGTAGGCGAGCAGCACCGCCATCGCATCGGCGAAGAGCAACAGGAGCAGCGCACGTTGCTCGATCGAGTGCCGCCACCCCGAACGGACCGCGGAGTCGCCTGGCGTCCCGGCATTTGCCAGGGCGCTTCCTGTGGTCGTTCGACTCATCCCACCGATCGCAGCGAACCCTCGTTCCCGCCGCGGCGCCCGGCCGCCTCGGCGATGCGCCGATACAGCCCGGCTCGCGACCAGAAGTACCCGTGGGTTCGGTAATAGTGAAGCAGACCGGCCAAATGCCGCCAGGCCAGGGCATCGAGGCGATGCCGGGTCACCCGCTGGCACTCGTGACGCACGACCCTGTCTCCCAGATACGACACCCGGTAGCCCTGGAGTTGGAGACGAAGGCAGAGGTCGACGTCCTCGGGCCCGTAGAAGATCTGTTCGTCCAGCCAGCCCACCTCACGCAGCCCCGACATCCGGATCGCCTGACAGGCACCGACGACGTAATCGACATCGCGGACGCCGAGATGGTCCCAGTCCGAGAGTTCGATCTTTCGAAGCAGCTGCTCGCCGAACCGCCGGGGAAGCTGGCGGACGAGCTTGTCTCGCACCGTAGGGAAGAGCTGACAGCTCGGCTGGGTGGAACCGTCCGTGAGCACCAGGCGAGGCCCGCAGAGAGCCACCTCCGGCTCGTCGTCCAGGTAGTTCAGCAGCGCCCCGAGGGCGCCCGGTTCGACCACCGTATCGACGTCGAGCAGAATGCCGTATGGAGCGCGCACTCGTTTCAATCCCTGATTGCGCGCCGGGGCGACGCCCCGGTTGACGTCGTTACGAATGAGTTCTGCGTCGGGCGCGACCTCGAGAACCGCTTCCGGTGTCCCATCGGTCGACCCGTTGTCGACGACGATCAGCTGCAGCCGCCGGTCCGCGGCGCCCGGGAGCGACCGCAGGCACTTCTCGAGGTGCCGACGCGAGTTCCAGGTGAGGACGACAACCGCGTACTCGGGCGTCTCACTCACTTCACACCCGAAGGCGAACCCGGTGCGGCCGGCGACTTGCTCGAGGCCACGGGCGTCCAGGGCACGTTCCGTCCTCGCCTGGCGGCGAGCTCGGCCATGAAACGCGCCACGACACGCACACCGAGGTTCAGCGCGACCAGGGGCCACTCGCGCGGACCCAGTTCGGCGAGAAAGTGTTCCCACGGATAACGCGCGATCGGCGTGTGCGGCACGCCCCGACGCACGCGGTCCGCCCGGATCTGAATCTTCCCCGCTTCGGTACGAAGCCGCTCGCGGTAGTAGTCACGGAGCGTATTCGCCGGGCGATACCGAACCACCGCCGACCAGACCGACAACACCGTACCGGCGCCGCGGGCGCCGAGCTCCGCCGAGAGCCACGCGTCTTCCAGAAGGAGTCCATCCGGCATTCGCTCGAGAGCCTCGGTACGCAGCAGATAGAGCGGGCCGCGCACGACACCGAAGTCGAACCGGTGCGGCAATGCAGCCGCCTTCGCGACGAGGGACGCTCCTTCAAGCTTCGGCTCGAGACGGGCGGTCGCGACGGCGGCGTCCGGACGACCTTCCAGCGATTCGGCGAGACTCGCGAGCGCGTCGGGAGCCGGTTCGACATCCGCGTCGCAGAACGCGATCCAATCGGTCTCGCAGCCGCCGCGCAGACGGTTCCACGCGCCGGCCTTGCCTGCCTCGTCGAGCGTGAACACCGTGGTTCGTTCGGACCCGGCCGCGAAGGCGGCGGCCGCCTCGTGGGCCGGCCCCGCCGGCCCGTTCACGCAAACGAAGAAGAACACCTCGTGACCGCGTTCGCGCAGTGCCTCCGCCGCGACGGACAGCGCGTCGAGCGTACGCGCCAGGCCCGGCTCGTCGGAACGACACGGAACCGCAATCGTGACCGATGTCGCCCGCCCGCGATCGAGAAGCCCTCTCACGCCGCGCCTCGCGAAGAAGGCGGCCGGGTCGGAAACAGGGCGGGCGGTGCGCCGAAGGCGACGCGAGCGAGGGCCACATAGCGTTCCGCAAGGGGTGCGCTCTGTAGGCTGTACACGAGAGCGCGTGCCGCGAAGCTCAACCCCGCCGCCAGCCGAAGGCCCAAGCGCGCGAGCAGGCCGTGGTGGAGAGCGTAGAACTGGAGGCTCGACGAGAAAATCGCCGCCGCCCTGCGCTCCGCCAGGAGGACCCGGCCTGCTCTGTTTCCTTCGTGCACGATCGACACCTGGGGCAAATAGACGACGCGTCTCCCCGACTCATGCACGCGATGACACAAATCCATGTCTTCGGCATACAAGAAAAATCGTTCGTCGAAGCCTTCGAGCTCGAGCAGGTCGGTTCGCCGGCCCACCAGGAAGACGCCATGGCACCAGTCGATATCCACGGGCTCGATCCCGCCGGGTGCGGTCACGCGATCCTCGGCACGCGCCCGACGTAGCGAGCGAAACGAGAAGAAGGGCTCCACGGTCGGGGTGACGTCTCCCTCCGGGTCTCGAACCGCCACGCCGACGAGGCCGACATCGGGTGTCGATGCAAGCACGTCGATACAGGCGGAGACGGCCGCTTCGTCCGATCGCGCATCGGGATTCAGGAACAGAACGTACTCGCCGGAGGCCGCTTCCAACCCGCGATTCGCCGCCGTGGAGAACCCGAGGTTTGCCTCGTTCGAAATCCAACGTAGCCACGGCCGGTTCGCTCGAATCCGCGCTTCGCTGTCGTCGGTCGACGCATTGTCGACGACGAAGACTTCGCGATCGTCACCAGCGGCACTGTCGACGCAGTCGCCGAGGTAATCAGCGCCGTTCCAGTTCACGATGACGACGCTCAACCGCCGGCCGCGCGTCGTCACGTCCAGAACCGGACCCCTCGGTAGGCATGGCACGCATCACCGAGGATGAGCTTGTACGCCTGCGGGACTTCCTCGCGGAGTTTATCGAGGTCGTAGTCCGTCGTGAGAGTCGAGGTGAGCGCGGCCAGCTGTCCACGCAGCGCCGCGACGGCGCGCAACGCCCCTTCGCTCATTTCGAGCACGCCGTGCGCATGCGCGTAACCGAACAATTCGACGACGTGCCCGATGAAGGTAAACTTGGACGCCTCGCGGTTGAGACGGATCATCGGGTCCTTCCCGGGCATGGCGCGATCGATGAGAACCGGCTCGAGGCGCGCCCGGAAGAGCGTCGCTTCCACCAGCCGCTCGACTCGCGCCTTCAGGTCGTCCTTCCGGTACCCGTACCGCAGAGCCTCGACGAGGCCGTAGAGCAGATGAGTCCCGTTGCACGCGGTCGAGTGCAGCGGCCCCTTGTCGTAGAGCTTCGTGCCCTTCATGACCGCGAAGATGTCGGCATACGCAGCCTCGGTCTCAACGAGATGGCGACGCACGATGTCCTGGACGACCACCTTCTCTCCGCGAACGGTCTCGAACTGATCCTTGTCCGAGGGGAACTCGTTGCACAGAACGCTAACCGTCCAGGAGAGCTCGTCGTGAATCTCGGCCGGGACGAGCAAGGCCGTGCCACCGTCGACGAGGTCACGGCGCGTGAACCGTCCCTTGGGCGTCACGAACGCGTGATCGTAGGGCACCTCGGTCGCCTGCATGATCTGCAGCATGTGGAACGGGTGCCGCTCGATGTCGAGCGGGAAGTACGGGAACTGTCGCATGTCGACGTTCTCGACGGCGACGATCTCCGCGACGAGCTGGTCGAGCAGGTTCTTGCCGCCTCGCACGAAGTTCGAGCCGAGCGCGAGCACGACATGCATCTCCATCCACGGGTCGGTGCTCGATGCCGCGCGCTGCAGGATGAACTCACGCAGGAACTCCGCGGTTTCCTTGTCCTGGCTCCGACTCCCGGGCGCAGACTCGGCCGAGACGAAACGGGGAACTGCGAGGCCGGCGGTCGCGGCCATTCCAAGGCGGAGAAGAGATCGACGGTTCAAGCGCACTCGGAATCCTCGTTCGAGCCCGACGCATCAGGCGGCGGACCGAAGAGATCGGCCGCGCCGAAGAGCGCGGCGACCTCGCGTTGGCGACGAGCGTACCGCTCTCCCCCGATGGGAGGGCGAAACGGGTCGACGAAGAGCGGAGCAATCTCGGCATCCTGCCGGCAGCGGCGGGATCGAAGCTCCGCCGCCCGGCGCTCGACCGCGGGCAGAGCAACCGCGGCGCGCAGCAAGCCCTCACGACAAGCGCGGCGACGCACCGGATCCGCGGCGAGCTTCTCTCGCTCCGCGATGAGGGCGAGCCCGCACCGGAAGACCCGACCCGCGCGATCTTCCTCATAGTTCTTCACGACGGAGAGCAACGCGTTTCGCTCGAGAAGCGCAAGCCTGCGCCCCGCCGGCAGTAGTCCTTCGCTCGCGTGCTCTCGGTGCCGCACCCGCGCCGCGGGAGCCTGGACGCAACGTTCCCCGAGGGTCCAGAGCCTCCAGCCGAGATCGACGTCCTCGAAGTAGGCGAAATAGTCCTCGTCGAAGCCGCCGGCCGACAGGAAAACGGCACGATCGACCAACATCGCCGCCCCCGACGTGAACAACGTGTCGACTGGCTCTCGTTCGGCTTCATGGCCGACCGAGCACGCGCCGTTCCTCGCGGGGGCGCCGTGCCCGAGAAAGTTCATCGTGCCGCCGTCGAATTCGATCCGGTCGCCCTCTGCGGTCAGCACACGCGCGCCGACGCAGACGGCTCCCGTCTGCTCGGCAGCCGCGGCGAGAGCCGACAGCGACTCCGGTTCCACCCGGACGTCGTTGTTCAAAAAGAAGACGCGCGGCGCGTGCGCGGCTTCGGCAAGACGGTTGCAGGGCGCGGCGAACCCTTCGTTTCGCGCCGCGGCAAGCACCCGCACGTTCGGATGCCGGGCCGCCAACCACTCCGCCGTGCCGTCGGTGGAGCCGTTGTCGTAAACCAGAACCTCGAGCCGATCGGGCGGATACGCGAGCCCGGCGAGAGCCTGCAGGCACGACTCGAGGAGCGGCCGTCCGTTGCACGTCGGAATCGCAACCGAGATCTCCGGGTGGACGTCTGCCGTCACGTGTTCGCTCCCCCGCGGCCGCGCGTAGGGTCAGCCGCGAGGCCCGCAAGCGCGGCGCGCACCGCCTCCAGGTCGGGTGTCGGGTTCGACGTCAGGCTCGCGAGCACGACGTCGTGAGCCTGCGCTTCCCGGTCGATCACGAGAAGGTGCCGGTACGCGGGAGACGCAACCGAACGAATCCCCACCGCCCGGTTGAAGACGGCATTGGCGCGCTCGAAGCCCTGGTCCTGCTTTGGATGCGACAACCAGGCGTTGACGGTCTGCATGAGAATCCACGACGGGAGATGCCCCGAAGGTAGGACTGTGACCGAAGCGCCGCGTTCTTCGAAGAAGGTTCGAGTCTCCTCGAGTCCCGGGTGACCATGGGCCAGGTGCTCCGCGAGGAACCCGTGGTCGTAGCCATAGTCTTGTCGGATCAGCTCGAAGAGATAACGATCGGCCTCTTCCACGCCCGGAGTCGCCCAAGGGCAGCCGAGCAGCAAGAAGCGCCCGGTGACGCGCCAGATCTCTTCCAGCCACGATGCGCGCGCCGTCGGCGGCACGTGCTCCAGGACATCTTGGCTCAGAACCGTGGCGAACGAGCCGTCGGGAAACGGCAAGGGCCCATCGACGGCGATGGCCCGGTGATCGGGAACATCCGCGGCGCGAGCATCGATCACGGTGACGTCGTGGTGCGGCAGAAAATCGCCCGTCCACGCCAGATGACCGCCGTCGGCACCCATCGTCCCACCCACGTCGAGCAACGCACCGCTCTGGGCGCCCACACGGCGAAGCACCTCGCCTGTGAGCGCATACCGCTCGTAGAGATCGAACGGTAGGGTCAGGCAGAGCGCTTCACGGCTCGATGCTTGGGCAACGCAACGGAGTCGAAGCAAACGGGCCCAACCCTCTTTCACTCCGATTCGAAGACGATGACCGCCAACCGGCAGCAAGAAGGTGGTCGCCAGCTCGGACGACTCCGTCATCGCACCATCCATCACCCGTCCATCCAAGGTCACGTGGAGCGACGACGGTTCACGCGTCGTCAGCGACAACGCAACCGAGAGGGGCACGTTCCCGGCATTCAGTAGATAGAAGCTGGCGCCCTCTTCGACGACGCGACCGCCGTCGGATTCGACCGTCCCGAGACCAGCGCGAGGCGCCACCCGGAGAGCCGGGTCTCCTTCGAGCTGAAGCACGGGATCACGCTCGAAGGAGTCGAAGGAGAGATCCGGCGCTTCGCCCCCACGACGGGCCACGAGCTCACAGTTGAACTCCGCCTGGAAGAACCGCAACGCGACACCGAAGCCCGCGCGCTCGACCTCCCGGACCCACCAGGAAGGCACATGCTCAGACACGTGCGTCGGTTCGTCTCGATCGAAGAGGATCGGATCCGGCGTGGCCCCGAGGAGCAGCCCTCCGGGTCGCAAAATCCGGGACACCTCCCGCAAGAGCAACTCGGGAACCGGAACGTGCTCCAGGAGGTCGAAGGCACTCACAACGTCGAAGCTCCGGTCGGCAAAGGGAAGCGACTCGGCGTGCCCCTGCAGAACCCGACCGGCGGCCGCACCCGCGTGCGCACGAGCCTGCGTCAGCGCGTAGTGACTCGCGTCGAGACCGAAGGCCTGGAAGCCGGCGTCACGCGCTTCCTGGACCAAGAAGCCGTAGGCACAACCGAGGTCGAGCCAACGCGCACCCTCCCCCGCCTCCTGGCGAAGCCAGGGTATCCAGTGCTGCCAGGTCGCGTGTACGCGGGCGTACCCCTCGTGCGCGAAACCACTGTTCGCGCCGTGGAAATACCCCTCGCCGTAGAGCTCCTGCAGGAGCGGCGACCCCAGCGGCTCGGTGTGGGGGGGGCGAGACATCCCTCGACAACGACTCTACCCACGCCCGGTGGAGCCTTCAAACGCCCGCGCGTCTCTCCGGGCGGATCCAGAGGAGGCCGGCCAAGAGTCCTAGAGAGAGGAGACTCAGCGCGAGGCCGAGCCCCACCGAGCCAGGGGAGTAGTAGATCTCGACCTCGTGAGCCCCCTCGGGAACGGCGAGCGCCTGGAGGGCCCCGTTCGCGGGCAGGAGGGACGCCGGAGAGCCGTCGATGGTGGCCCGCCACCCCGGATCGAACAGGCGGGAAATCAGCAGCAGGTTGCTCGTCTCGGAAGCCGTCCGAATCCGAAGGGATCCCGGGTCCGACGCGGTGATCTCCAGGGACGCCGGCCCGCCCCGAGGCAGGTCACGAGCGGGGAGCGCCGCACGAGGCACACACGCGACAGCCTGCCCCGGGTGCTCGGCGACGCACCCGAAGGCCGCGTCGCGATCGGCCACGCTCACGACCCGCTCAGCGAACACCGCCTCACCGAGCGCACCCTGGTTCTCGTAGAGATGCGCGACGTCGTCCTTCCACCGCAGTTCGAGATGCTCGAGCGCCTCGACCCGGTAGGCCAGCTCCTTGCCTTCACGCGTCGCCTCCTCCTCCGCGCTCGGCGCGGGGCCGATGCCTCCGACAAACACCAGGGCCGGCGCTTCGCTGTCGATCTCCAGAACGATCGTCCCGGGCGCGCCCGCCGTGGCGCCTCCCTCCATCCAGAGGTCATGCCAGGCCTTGTCCGCGGCCAAGTGCACGAGCGGCGCCTCTGCGCCGTCCGCACCGAGCCGCACACGCAGACGGACCGGCTCCGGCGACGCGATCCCCGCCACGAAGTGAGCCGGAAGATGCGGGAACACGAAATCGAACCGGCACGGCGTCTCGCACGTCCAGTGGAATCGCCGATCCCGGCCGCCGTCGTGCAAGCCACCTCCGAGCTGCCTCGTCTCGATCGACTGTCGATCGAGGGCGCCGAAGAGTCGGACCAATCGGCGCGACGTGGTGCTCTCGCGCACAGCCTCGGGCAACTC
>JAQWRY010000038.1 GCA_029243485.1 Candidatus Binatia bacterium
CCATCGTCGGAGATCGGCATGGGCACGTGGTGGCCCTCGCGAGCAGCGAGTGCACCCGAGGACCGGAGGCCGGAGGCGGCATCGAAGAAGCCCCTCCGCCGGGCCTCGGGGCACGCGTCGTTCGGGCGACCTGCGACGCGGCCATTCGCGTGGCGGAAGCGGCGGAATACGTGGGCGTTGGAACGGTGCGCTTCGCCCTCGGTGGTGGGATGCCGCATTTCATCGAACTTCGTGCCGAGCTCCCCGCCGGGCATGCCGTGACGGAGGCCGTCACCGGACTGGATCTCGTCGAGCTGCAGATCCGGGTCGCGCGCGGCGCGAGCCTCCGCGGGTTGCAGCCGACGGCGCGCGGCGTTGCGATCGGCGCGTGCGTTTGCTCCTCCCCGCTGGGCACGGGTGTCCCGGCCCGCGTGGCGCGCTTCGAGCCAGCTCTCGGTGTGGGCATCCGCATCGACAGCGGCACCACGGTTGGTGCGTCGGTCGAACCCGGCTCCTCCATCGTGCGCCTGGTGGCCACGGGCGACACCCGGGCCGAGACGTCCGGCCGACTGCAGGCGGCCCTCGAGAGCACCGAGGTGATCGTGGAGCACGGCGGGACGAATCAGGCGCACCTCGTGGCGGCGCTTCGTTCCCTGCGGTCTACTCCGGAGCCCGAAGCGGTGGCCGAGGTGCGCGGAGACGCCGCACCCGAGGCGCTCGCCGCGGCGGCCCTGCTTCTCTACCGGCAGGAACGCGAGAGCGAGCGCCATAGGCTCTTCCGGGAGGGAACGGTATCCCCGGCCATGGTTCCGCCGCCCTGCGGACGCTCGGTGGATCTCACGATCAACGGTCTATGCCACTCGATCGACGTGGCCGAGGTGGCACCGGCGCGGTACCGGGCTTCGCTCGACGGACGCAGCATGGTCGTGAGCTGGGAGGCCGCCGACGCGCACTCGGGTCGCCTGCTCGCTTCCGACCGAGCCTTTCGGGTGTTGCACTACAGCACTCCTTCGTCCCTCTGGGTGGAGGTCGACGGCACTGCGTACCAGTTCGGGTTGCAGGACGTCGGTGAGCTGCGCGCTGCTCTCCCGGCTCTCGTGACCGCGGTTCACGTCGACGTCGGGCGCGTGGTGGAGGAGGGAGATGCAATCGCTGTTCTCGAAGCGATGAAGACCGAGATGGTGCTTCGGGCGCCCGTGGCCGGAACGGTCACTCACGTCGACGTCATTCCGGGTCGGCAGGTGTCTCCGGGCAACCGCGTGGCCCGCATCGAGCCGGGCCGTACCGGCGCGGAGGGCGCGCGAAGACAACGGCTCCGGAATCATCGAGAGGACCGGCGTACCCTGCTGGGTCTGCGTCGGGAGATCAGAAACGTGTTACTCGGCTTCGAGGTCGAGCCGGCCGTGACCGCCGACATCCTCGAGCGACTGAACGTGATGGGCGACGCGCGCAGCTCGACCGGCGCGGCCGTCGCGGTGCTGTGTGAGGAAGTGACTCTCTTCGCCGATCTCGAGGTCCTGTTCTCTCGAGCGCTGCGCTTCGACGACGACGCCGGCCGCAACCACGTGTCGAATGCGGAGCGGCTCTGGCGCAGCGTGGCCGATCTGGCATCGGGCCGCGAGGTTACCGGGGGTTTCGAGGGCCCGCTGCAAATCGCTCTGCGGCACTATGGGCTGAAGAGGCTGGAGCCCGGTCCCGGGCTGGAGCACGCGCTGCTCCGCCTCCTGGCGACCGCGCACTCGCGCGCGCGCCGGTGTGAGATGGTCGAGGCGGTGCTTCACCGGCTTGCGCGCGTAGGCTCGTCGCACCCGGCGCTGCGTCGGAACGACCACCTGAAAGGTGCACTCTCGCGTGTGGCGGAGTTGCGCGAGTTGGTGGGCGACGCACTCGCCGATCAGGCGTGCGAGCTCACGCACCTCCTCTACGAGGCGCCGCAATTGCGCCGACGCGCGAAGATCGCGGCCCCGCCGTCGGATGGGACCTGGTTGCAGGAGCACCTCGCGCGCCTCGACGCCTTCGTCCTGACCCGGCTGCCCACCGTCGCGCCCGTCCATTGCTTCCACGGGCAGGCCAGAGACGTAGTTGCCGACCGGCGCGTTCTGGTTTTCACTCGCGTCACCGGCGCGGCAGCTCCGGATGGCGGCCCATCTAGGGCTCTCGTTGCTGCCATCGAGCTCGCGCTCGGCTCCTCGACCCGGGCGCTCCGCCGGGCCCTCGACGAGCAGGGCTCGAACGCGCGGGTCGTGCGACGGATGCTCACGGTCGATGTGGAGCCGGTACTCGCGCTCGACGCTGCGGCGACCGACCGGCTGGTTGGCGCGATTGCGCCCACGACGCGCCGGCGCGGGATCGAGAGTGTGACTCTGCGGATTCGTTCGCGCGAGCACCGAGGCGCGCGGGAGCTCGTGGTGCGTACGCGCGTCGGATTCGGCGTCGTGAGCACGTGGAACGACGCCGCCGACCGGCCCATCGACGCGGCCGGCCCCTATGAACAACGGCTCGCCGTCGCTCATCGCCGCGGACTTCCCGACCCCTACGAGGTCGTGCGGCTCCTCGAAGGCGACTTTCAGGAGCTCGGTGTCCGAACGGATGGTCCGGCGGTGCTTCGGCCCGTCGGGCGGCGTCCGGGCGGAAACGAATGTTCGGTCGTGGTTGGGCTCCGAGCGTCTGCGACCGCCAAGGTTCCCGAGGGCCTAGAGCGGGTGCTGATCGTTTCCGATCCGAGCCACGCGATGGGTGCCATCACACCGTCGGAGTGCCGCCGCATCGTCGCGGCGCTGGACCTGGCCGAGGAGCGAGGATTGCCCGTGGAGTGGGCCCCGATCTCGAGCGGCGCACGGATCGCGATGGACAGCGGCACCGAGAATCTCGACGCGACGGCCGTGGTGGTGAAGCGCATCGTCCGCTTCACCCAAGCGGGCGGCGTAATCCACATCATCGTGAGCGGCGTGAACGTCGGCGGCCAGAGCTACTGGGATGCCTTGTCGACGATGCTCCCGCACACCAAGGGAGCGCTGGTGATGACGCCTGCCGGCTCCATGGTTCTCACCGGGCGCGCCGCACTGGGCGCCTCGGGCTCGGTCGCCGCTGAAGACGAGATCGCGATCGGTGGGTTCGAGCGGATGGCGGGCCCCAACGGCCAGGCCCAGTACTGTGTGCCCGATCTCCAAGCCGGGTTCCGCTTGCTCGACGAGCTGTATCGATACTCTTACGTCGTTCCCGGTGAAACGTCTCCGCGGCGCCATCGTACGACGGATCCCGACGACCGCGATGTGACGGTCTTCCCGTACGCCGGCCCCCGCACCGATGGCTTCCAGGCCGTCGGCGAGATCTTCGACGACGTCGCCAACCCGGGCCGGAAGCGGCCGTTCTCGATGCGCGCCGTGATGGACGCGGTCATCGATCAGGATGGCGGCCGGCTCGAGCGCTGGCGCGATTGGCGGGGGGCCGAGACGGCGATCGTCTGGGATGCGCATCTGGGTGGGGTTCCGGTCTGTCTGCTGGGGATCGAAGGAAAGAGCGTCCCGCGCGACGGCGCTCGGCCGGCGGACGGTCCGACCGAATGGAGCGGCGGCACGCTGTTCCCGAATGCATCGCGCAAGATCGCCCGGGCCTTGAACATCGCGAGCGGAAACCGGCCCGTGGTCGTCCTCGCCCACCTCGCCGGCTTCGACGGGTCGCCCGAGTCGCTCCGGTGTCTGCAACTCGAGAACGGCGCGGAGATCGCGCGCGCCGTCGTGAACTTCGAAGGCCCGATCGTGTTTCTCGTCGTGTCGAGGTATCACGGCGGCGCGTACGTCGTGTTTTCGCGAGAGCTGAACCCCTCCGTCCGGGTCGCGGCCCTCCACGGCTCGTACGCGTCGGTGATCGGAGGCAACGCCGCGGCCACGGTCGTGTTCACGCGCGAGGCACAGCGCCGGGCTCGGGCCGACCCAGAGGTGGTGCGGCTCTCGCAAGCCCTCGGCGCCTCCGGAAGTCGAGTGGATCTCGACCGCGCCATCGAGTCGGCTCGCGTCCGCGCCGAACGCGGGATCGCGGCGGAGTTCGACGCCGCGCACACGATCGAGCGTGCGCAGGAGGTCGGCTCGATCGGCGACCTCGTCCTTCCGACCGCGATGCGGCCGTACTTGACGGGAGTGTTGAAGGCCGCGTTGTGCGAAGAGCCGGGGCCCGGCGCCGAACGACGCGACGTTCTCTGCGCGCCCTCGGGCCGAGCGCTGGAGTGAGAGCGATGGGGTCGTGTTCAGGCCCAGCCCCGAGAGTTCGAACTCCAGTCGTGCTTCGATCGTCGAGGTCAGGCGGCGAGGCGCCGAACGACGCAGGTCGCGCAGTCTCGGACTCTCCAGATACGAGGGTCAGCGATCGCGACGTGCGACGCCCAGCTTCCGGAGCTGGACGTCAGCTGATTCGCCCGCTCAGGCCACAGCTCTCACCTAAACGAGGGACAAGGCCCACCGCACTCCATGAAAGGGGCGGACCGGTGAGAGCCGGAGCGCGTTCGATTCCGTCTGCTGTGTTGGAATCGTTCGGGTGAGCCAGGCCCCGCTGGCGCGTCCGGAACCTGAGGTGATTCGGTGATAATTGCATTGGGTAGATGAGGTGATTAATATATAATCGTCTCACAATGAGCCCGGATCCCACAAAAACCGTGCGCCAACTGCTGGAGGAGCAACCCGAGATCGCCAACCGGGATCTCGCCAAGTACCTGGGTGTTTCCGCCGCGACGAGCCACCGGATGCTGCAGGGCCTGGTCCTGACGGGAATTCTTGAGCGTCGCGGACAGGGGCGTTCGACGTTTTACCGCCTCCGTCCCATCCGGCGACGGTTCCCGCTCGGCTCCGCCAAGGAAGACGAGGTCTGGAGTCAGGTGTCGGAGCAGATCTCGCGAACCCGCGTTCTCGGCCGGACCGAAGACCAGGCACTCCGCTATGCCGCTACCGAAGTCATCAACAACGCGATCGATCACTCCGGTGGCAAGCGGCTCAATGTCGAAGTCGACTTCGAGGGCCGAGCCACCACGGTGACGCGTGTCATCGACGACGGCGTCGGGGTGTTCCGCAAGGTGTGCGACGACTTTGGCTACCGCTCGACCAAGGACGCGATCATCCAGCTCGAAAAGGGGAAGCTCACCAGCGATCCCTCAGGTCATAGTGGAGAGGGTTTGTTCTTCAGCTCCAAGGCGGTTTCGCGTTTTCGCCTGGAGAGCGACGGGGTCGCGTGGGTCGTCGACGCCATCGCTGGCGACAGCGGTATCGGCCCGAGCGGGGTGAAGCGCGGAACACGAGTCGTCCTCGAGGTCGTTCGAGGCGAGACGCCACGGCTGCAGGACGTCTTCGCGGCCTACACGAACCCGGAGACGATGCGCTTCATGAAGACCCGCACGACGATCTCTCTGAGCTCCTTCGGCCTCTCCCTCATCTCGCGATCCGAAGCGAAGCGAGTGACGGCGCGTCTCCGCGAGTTCGAGCACGTCACCCTCGACTTCACCGGGGTCGAGGTCGTCGGACAGGGGTTCTGCGACGAAGTCTTCCGGGTCTTCGCGTTGCAACACCCCGAGGTCACGCTCGACCCCGTCGGCATGAATGAGATGGTGGAGTTCCTCGTGCGTCGCGCACGGGCTCGCTCGGAATAGGCCCTTGTCGGGGGCAACGTCCCAGCGAAGGACGCGCTGCTCGCGCCTCGGAGGACGAAACTCGCCCGGTGGGCGGGCGGATGCCACACGCCGGTCGTCCCGATCCAGGGTGCGCGTGCCATGCCCAAAGGGAGGAGCCTCTCCTCGGTGCCAGGTGATCTGCGACATCCAGCTTCCCAAGCTGGATGTCGGGGGCTCTGTTCTCGTTCGGTCGTCCTACCGGTACACCCGAAGCCCTTGCCCGTACGGGTTGTTCGGGCTCTCGGCGCCGTAACGGCTTCCGTATTGCCCGTACGGATTCGTGATGCTGTCGGGGCTGTACTCACTACCGTAGCGCCCGTAAGGGTTCGCGACGCTATCCGGGTCGTAGGGGTTCGCGTTCAGATTGCCGCGGAAGCCGCCCTCGCTGTCGTAGAGCTTCGGGCTCGTCCCCGAGGTGCCGTACGGGTTGTCGAACGTGCCGTCGGGGTAGGTGCGTTTCGGGCCGGCGTATGGGTTCGCAGACAGGTTGCCCATGTAGTCGGTCTGGGCGTGGGTCGGGGCAGCGAAGGCGACGAGAACGGTCGCGATCGTTGCGATGAGGATGCGGGGCATCGTGGCTCTCCTTTCAGCTTCGCGCTCGGGGGCGCGCGTCCGGGGTGTGCATTCGATGTAAACCGCCGGGGCGACACAGGGTGTCGCAGGAACTGCGCCCCAGTCCGGAACGAACGTCCGACACGAGGTTTCCCGAGAAAGACGTGCATCGCGACACAGGTTGACGTGACAGCCCGGCTAGTTTCGTCCCAGAGTGACTCAGGCACGGTTGGAGGTGAGCGGATGCGGACGGGGGTAGTGGTGAGCGCGCGAGTGCTCTGCGTTTCGGTGCTGTTGCTGTGGGCGAGCGGCGTACAAGCCAAGCAGAATGAGTGCGACGGGCTGTACTACGGCTTCGGTGGCCCGAAGGACCTCGAGGCCGCGTACGAGTGCTACGCGGAGCGAGCGGCCGATCCCGAGAACGAGGAGAGCTACGAGACCGTCATGCAGGTCTTGATGATCCTGAACGGCGAGGGGACCGACGATGGGCTCGATCTCGCGGAAGAGATCCTGCGGCGTGCCCACCGCCTGCCGGGACACCGGACGATCTGGGGGTACGCAGGATCGGTCTCCGGGGTCTTCCGGCAGGAGGGCCTGGAGCAGATCGAGTTGTTCGAGGTGTTCGTCCACGAGCGACGTACCGAGGCCGCGCCTGCCGAAGGCTGGCCGAAGCTCGTGTACTGCGACGCCATAATAGGGAGAGGGGAGCTGGAGTGTCCGGGGATCCTCTCGGCTGTAGCCGAGGCGAATGACGACAATCTCGCCGCGGCGGTTCGAGCGAAGCTCCCGCGCGGGGCGCTCGCTTCGTTTGAGCGCCTTCGACGTGCGTTCGAGGCCTACGAGGAACAGGAGACGGAGCGGATCTTGCTCGCATGGCACGGCGGCTCGGGTGCGGGAGTTGCCGCCGGGCTGCACCAGCAAACGGTGCGGGATCGGTTCAACGCCACCTGCAGACGAATCTTGCTCGAGGGCGATATCGTTGCGCCCGATTCGCAGCCTCTCGGGCAGAAGCACTCGCGAATTGCGCAGCTCGTCGACCAAGCCAAGGAGCCTCAGATGGAGGTGATCTGGGGCCAGGAGCCGGAGTATCAGAAGCGGATGCGAGCCAGGTGGACGAAAGTGGCGGACGGCACGCAGCAGACCTGGAAAAAGTACCGCGGCGCTTGGATCGCGCTCATTCGAGAGTTGTTTTCGCCGAGCGAGGTCGACGGGGCTGTGAAGAGATTTCGGCAGCTGCTGGCCAGTCAGCGGCTGAAGGATCTGGGGTGGTCCGAGGGGAGGTAGCGCGGGCCCGAGGCTGTCGATGGTTGAGGCGTGAGTTATTCATCGCCGCACCAACTCGGGGAACCCCTCGTACTCGGCGCCGTGCAGCCCGGGAGCGCTCTCGGCAGTTTCGGTTGGCAACGTGCGCGGCTCGCCCTTCTTCCCGAACTTCGCTTCCGCCTGGCGCACGGGCCGGTCGCTCCATGTGAGATTGAAGGTCCCGGTCGAGAAGAAGCGCAGGTGGGAATACGGCAGATGGTCGTGGATCCACCAGGCCATCGCTTGCCAGGTTACCTGACCGCGCTCGTGGCGGCGCTGGAACCACGGGATGAGCAGGGTCGCGCACGCACCCATCCGCCCCTCAGCGTCGCGTTCGTCCCAGATGTGCCGCGCGCGGTTGCTCTCGCTGCTGCCGCAGTTGTGTTTCTTCTGATTGCAGAGGTCGTTCAGTGAGCGCGATCGGTAGCCGGAGCGAATGACGATGCGGCCGAAGGTCGCGTTGAGGGGTTCGAGGAGGTTCTCGCTGAGGCCTCGGCCTGCCGCGATTGCGAGGTCGCTGTCCGACGGGATGTTCTTGACGCCGTAGTGGGCGGCGACCTCGCTGTAGAGGAACTCGCGGAGGAAGAAGTTGGCGGAGAGGGGGATGCGGCCGAGGTCGCCCAGGCCGGAGTAGGTGTTGGGGTTCATGGGGGCGCTATCGTGCCGACGGGGAATGGCGGCGGTCCATGCTGGGGTTGGTCGTTGCCATCCTGGAGCTCCATGTCGGTTGGGTGTGGGAGCGGCTTGGTGCGAGACGCTGCTGTCTGAGGGGAGGCGAAGCTATCGCCTGTGAGCGGGGGCATCAAACCATGGGCGCGCCTGGGGGCGTTCCGGGGTCGAGGCACTGAACATCGGTTTGAGATGATCCCTGGGGCGGGAACGAGAGGTGGGTCGAGCCGGGATTGGGAGGTGGGACACC